>DATMTC010000174.1:0-2187 GCA_035565115.1 Microbacteriaceae bacterium
TGCGTTTTGGTGACCGCCGCTGGTCTGACCGGGCGGTGTGATGATCCACGCAACACGGTAGACCCCGTCGTGCGATGGGATCGGAGCCCCGTTGAAGTCCCGCTGCTGCGACCAGTCGACGGCGACGACATCCTCTGGATAAACCGTCGAGACCGGCTTGCGCGCGAACGGGTTGAAGCGACCGGATGCCCACTTGCCGGTGCGCCATGCAACCGACCTCACGCCCTCTGTCTTGATCGTGGTGATCGCTCGAGAGGCCGCGGACATCGTTCTCCTATGTGTTGGGTGCTCGCGCGTCGGGTCAGAGCGCGGGCAGTGTGTCGACCAGCAGCGGCGCGGATGCCGGTGCTCGCCTGCCGAAAGACAGCACACCATCGATCACGCGCGTGACCTGGTCATCCGTCATTCCGGTCCATAACGGCAGACGCACCAGGCGTCGCGAGAAGTCCTCAGCCAGGACGAGCGGTCGCATCATGCGGCCGAACTTCAGCCCGGCCGGGCTCGAGCCCAGAGGCACATAGTGGAAGGTCGCCATGATGCCGAGCGCGCGCAGGTGCTCGAGCAGGTCAGTCTGCGAGTCCCAATCGGGCATGAGCATGTAGAACAGGTGTGCAGCATGGATGCCGTCGGCCGGCCGCATCAGCTCAACGCCGAGGTCCTCTGCCCACTGTTCGAGTGCGAGGGAGTAGCGGTTCCAGACGGAGAAGCGTCTCGCCTGAATCTGGTCGAAGGATTCGAGCTGCGAATCGAGCACGGCCGCGTTCAGTTCGCTCGGCAGGAAGCTCGAGCCGAGTTCGACCCAGCTGTACTTGTCGATGCGGCCGCGCAGGAACTGCGAGCGGTTCGTGCCCTTTTCGCGGATGATCTCGGCACGGTCCAGCAGGGCGGCATCCCGAACCAAAAGCGCCCCACCCTCGCCACAGTGCACGTTCTTCGTGTCGTGGAAGCTCTGCGTCCCGAGCGCCCCGATTCCGCCCAGGGTGCCCACATCGGTGCTGACGCCGAGGCCGTGCGCGTTGTCTTCGATGACTTCGATTCCGGCGCGGCGGGCGATGTCCATGATCGCGGGCATGTCGACGGGAACCCCGCCATAGTGCATGACGATGATCGCCTTGGTGTTCGGCCCGACGGCTTCTTCGACCTGGTTTGGGTCGATGTTGCC
Source organism: Microbacteriaceae bacterium (assembly GCA_035565115.1). Lineage (GTDB taxonomy): Bacteria > Actinomycetota > Actinomycetes > Actinomycetales > Microbacteriaceae > Rathayibacter_A. Next base: position 1,163 of record DATMTC010000174.1, read on the forward strand.
GCTTGTCGGGTCGATTCCGACGAACACGCACCGCGCGCCGGTGCGCGCAACAGCGTTTGCGGCGGAAGGGAATGTGAAGCTGGGCAGAATGACCTCGTCGCCCGGCCCGATGTTCAGCAGCTGGCACGCCATCTCGAGGGCGTGGGTGCACGATGTGGTCAGCAGAACGTTTTCGACACCGGTGATGGTGCGCAGCCGATCGCTTGCGCTTCGCGTGAATGCGCCGTCGCCGTGCGCGTGATCGGATTCGAGCACACGTTGCAGATTGCTGAGCTCATTCTCGGTCACGAACGGCTTCGAGAACGGGATGAGCGCATTCGGATCGTAGAGCGCCGCTGCTCTGCCCATTCCCTAGCCCTCTCATGCGCCATTCATAGGCGCCTCAATCAGAATAGCGGCAAGGTGGGGCCATCTGTCTACGCATCGCCGAACAAAGCTCAGATCTGCGCGTGCTTCGACAAGCTCAGCGACCGGTCCCCTCAAGGTGTCAGAACATTGGAGTCCGCGCTGCTGTGCAGGCTCGCCATTGTGCGGTCAAGGATTCATTTGCAGTACCGGTCCGAAGTGCTTGTAAATCGCCAATCAGTGTTGACGTCGTTGTCTTTGGAGGCCACCTCGGCAAATTCACAAAAGCAGTAAAGACAGCAAAAGCGCCAGGCTCATCCAGGGTGTCGCCACTCGTGTTGTTCCCGACCGCGTCGGGAATGCTCAACCCCTTAAAGACGGTGTTCGCCTTCGGTGAGATCCTCGCAGTGCCGACACTGCCGTCCTCGCCCCGGATGCAATGTCGACACCGTAGTTGAGAGGTGAACAAGGCTGCAAACCTTGAACTCGCCACACGCCTCTTAACCAATCAGTCCAGGACGCAGGATCAACAGTCCCCCACGTATCGTCCTCGGAGATGTCAGCTTGCAAGAGCATCAACTTGTTTCCTCCGTGCGAAACATAAAGCTCGCAAAAATAGATGGATGCCTCAAGAACTTCAGTTTCGTCCAGCAGCACTCGTACTCCATCTCTCCTGCGAC
>DATMTC010000175.1:0-5598 GCA_035565115.1 Microbacteriaceae bacterium
GTGGATCTTTATGTCTGACGGCCCCCTCATCGTCCAAAGCGACCGCACCGTGCTGCTCGAAGTGGCGCACCCGCAAGCGGAGGACGCGCGTCACGATCTGAGCGTTTTCGCCGAACTGGAACGCGCGCCAGAGCACATTCACACCTACCGGATCACGCGGCTCGGCCTGTGGAATGCGCGTGCTGCCGGCCACCTGGCGGATGACATGCTTGCCACGCTCGAGACGTATTCGAAGTTTCCGGTTCCGCAGACGGTGTCCGTCGACATCATGGAGACGGTCGCCAGGTATGGCCGTCTGACGATCGAACGCGACGACGAGGGCACGCTGGTTCTGCGCAGCACCGACCTGGCGATTCTGACCGAGGTCGCCGGAGCAAAGCGGATCGCGCCGCTGCTGACCGGACGGGTCGACGAGACGACGTTCACGGTCGAGGCGTGGGCACGCGGTCAGCTGAAACAAGAGCTTGTGAAGCTCGGATGGCCCGCCGAAGACCTTGCTGGCTACACGCCTGGCACGCCGCATCCGATCGCGCTCATCGAAGACGACTGGCACTTGCGCGACTACCAGCACAAGGCCATCGACAGCTTCTTCGATGGCGGATCAGGCGTGGTTGTGCTCCCGTGTGGCGCAGGCAAGACGCTTGTCGGCGCTGGCGCCATGGCCGCCGCCGGCACGACAACGCTCGTTCTGGTCACGAACACGGTCTCAGCCAGGCAGTGGCGAGACGAACTGCTCAAACGAACGTCGTTGACCGCCGAGGAGATCGGCGAATACTCGGGCCAGGTCAAAGAGGTCAAACCGGTCACGATTGCCACCTACCAGATTCTCACCGCCAAACGAAAGGGCGAGTACGCCCACCTGGCGCTGCTCGACGCCATGGACTGGGGACTCGTCGTCTATGACGAGGTGCACTTGCTACCCGCCCCTGTCTTCAAACTCACCGCCGAGTTGCAGGCACGCCGCAGGCTCGGTCTGACGGCGACCCTGGTGCGCGAGGATGGCCGAGAAGGCGACGTATTCAGCCTGATCGGGCCGAAACGGTTCGACGCCCCGTGGAAAGAGATCGAGGCTCAGGGCTTCATCTCGCCTGCCGCCTGCTACGAGGTGCGCATCGACCTCCCGCAGTCAGACAGGCTTTCGTATGCTGCTGCTGCAGACGACGAGCGATATCGTCTGGCCGCAACTGCACCGGCGAAGCTGGACATCGTGCACCGCCTCGTCGCCAGACACGCCGGCGAGCGCATCCTGGTCATCGGCCAGTACCTGGACCAGATCGACGAGTTGGCGCAGGCTCTGAACGCGCCGTCGCTGACCGGTGCGACGCCGGTCGACGAGCGTGAGCGGCTGTATCAGGAATTCCGCGAAGGAACAACACCCGTGCTCGTTGTCAGCAAGGTCGCCAACTTCTCCGTCGATCTTCCCGAGGCGACAGTCGCCATCCAGGTCAGCGGTTCGTTCGGATCTCGACAAGAGGAGGCCCAGCGCCTCGGACGACTGCTGCGACCCAAGGAGTCCGGCCTCTCAGCCAACTTCTACACACTCGTGGCGCGCGACACTGTCGACCAGGACTTCGCGCAGAACAGGCAGCGCTTTCTCGCCGAGCAGGGATACAGCTACACGATCCTCGACGCGCACGCCATCGCGGCCTAGCCGTTGCGTGCGTGCTCAGGCGCGCAGGTAACGCAGCAGCAGAGTGTCGTCGGATGCGAGCACGTGTGCGAGCCGCATCGTGAGCGGGGCGGGCGGAAACGCGCCGTCCGTGATCCGGCGACCGTCGCCGCCCTCCAGTTGCGCACTCAACGTGAGGCACAGTTCGTCAACGGCGCCGTCTGCGACCATTGCGCCGAACAGGTGCGGCCCACCCTCGCAGTGCACGCGCGACAGCCCGCGATCCCCGAGCTCGCGCAGCATCCGGCTCGTGTCTGCGTGAGCCTCGCCGCAGACCAACACATCGGCGACCTGTTCAAGAGCCCGCTTTCGATCGGCAGGCGCGGCCGCGCCCGTCACGATTATCGGACGAACGGGTGCCGCGGTGAAGATCGGGCTCGCCGGATCGAGGTCAAGCGCGGCCGACACCAGCGCGAAAACGGGCTGGGGTGCCAAACCCGCCGCCTCCCGCCTGCGAACAGCGGATGCTTCCACGCGCATCGGACCGTATCCTTCTGCCCTGACGGTGCCTGCACCGACCACGACAACGTCGCAGAGTGTGCGCAGCAGATCGAAAACTCGCTTGTCCGCACCATCGGACAGCCCGCCCGAACGGCCGTCGTGCGTTGCTGATCCGTCGAGGCTCGACACGAAGTTCACCCGCGCCCAAACCCCGGCGCCCAATGGGTTCGCGTAAAGTGCGGCGATGTCATCGTCGGTCAGGTCGGCAGCCGAGGGCTGGGGCAGCAGACGGGCGATCGCCGACTCAGTCATTGACATCTCCCATGTTGTGCCGAACATACGCCGGTTTGCGAAAGCCGAGTATCGCCTCGGTCATGCGCACCGCGCTGACGGATTCGGCGACGTTGTGCATGCGCACGATTCGTGCACCCTGAACGATCGAGAAGACCGCGGCGGCCAAAGAACCTTCGAGCCTGTCCGCGCGGTCCGCGTTCAGGGTCTCACCGATGAAATCCTTGTTCGAAACGGCGGCAAGCACCGGCAGGCCGATCGCTGCAACCTCTGACAGCCGACGCGTGAGCTCGAGTGACTGCATCGTGTTCTTGTTCAGGTCATGCCCGGGATCGATAATGATGCGCTCCTCTGGCACTCCGAGGCGCACCGCGTGGTCGACCCGTTGACGCAGGAATGCCGCGACCTCTCCTGCGACGTCATCGTAATGCGGCCGAGCGTATGCCGTTCGAGGCTGGGCGAGGCTGTGGGTGATCACCAATGTCGCTGCACTATCTGCGACCACGCGCGCCACCGAAGGATCGTGCAGACCGCTCGTATCGTTGATCACGTTCGCGCCGGCTTCGACGCATGCCGCGGCGACATCGGCCTGGAAGGTGTCGACCGAGATCACGATGTCGGAGCGCTCCCGCACGGCCAGCACGACGGGCAGAACCCGGTCGAGCTCATCCTGCACCGAGATCGCCGGACCGGGGGCGAACGGCGCTCCGCCGATGTCGACCCAGTCCGCGCCAGCATCCTGCGCTCTCACGCACGCCCGCACCGCGGCTTCCAGTTCGAACGTGGCCCCACGGTCGTAGAACGAGTCAGGAGTGCGGTTGACCACCGCCATCACGGCCACCCGAGTGCGAAAATCGAATGAGTGCGCGCCAATCCGGCGCACCGGCGAGGTCAGCGGTGGCAGATAGATCGCTGGCGGCGGGGGAACGGGCAAAGGCATATCCCTATCGTGCACGGTCGGCGTCCACCTGCCACAATTCAGACCTCGGCAATCGGGATGTCCGCGTCGGTCAGGCGATCAAGATCGACGCGGCGCGCAGAGCGGATGAGCGACTGCACGTCTTCGTTCACGTCCCACACGTTCACGTTCATGCCGGCGACCACGCGGCCGTCGAGGTGCCAGAACGCAACGAACTCGCGTCCAGCCAGATCGCCGCGATACACGACCTGCGCATCCCGGGTGAGCGGCGGATACCCGGAGTACTCCATCCCGAGGTCGTATTGGTCAGTGTAGAAATATGGGATGTCGTCGAAGACACCGTCCCGGTCGAGCATCGACCGAGCCGCCGCCTTGCCGCCATTGATCGCGTTCGCCCAGTGCTCGTTACGCATGTGCTGCTCCACGACCGGATGGAACGCGTTGGCGACGTCGCCTGCCGCGAACACGTCTGGCGCTGCTGTGCGCATCCGCTCATCTGTGAGCACGCCGTTCTCGACCGCGAGCGATGCGTTCTTGGCCAGCTCGATGTTCGGAACAGCACCGACTCCGACAACGACGATGTCGGCGGGAAGGGTCTCGCTGTCGGTGACGACTCCCGTGACCCGCCCGTTCTCGACGGCGAACGAGCGGATGCCTGCGGGCAGCCGCAGAGTCACATCGTGCTCGCGGTGAAGCCCGCCGAACACCGCGCCGAGTTCCTCACCGAGCGCCGCGGAAAGCGGCACGTTCTCCATGCCGATCACGGTCACGTCATTGCCAAATCCGCGGGCGGCCGCCGTCACCTCCAGTCCGATCCAGCCAGACCCGACCACGACGATGCGTTTGCCACCCGCCGCGATCTGCTCGCGCAGCGACTCGCTGTCCTCGATAGTGCGCAGATAGTAGATGCCCGACGCATCGGATCCCTCGACGGACAGGCGCCGAGATGAGGCGCCGGTCGCCAGCAGCAGACGGTCGTAGTGCACGCGCTGGCCGTCGTCGAGCGTCAACTCGTGGCTGCCGACATCCAGTTCCTGTGCACTGCGCCCAAGCAGCAGGTCGATCTGGTTGTCGTCGTACCATGCGTCTTGCTGCACGAACACGGTGTCAAGTTCTGCATCGCCCTTGAGGTATTCCTTCGATAGCGGTGGACGAATGTAAGGATGATGCGTTTCGGCTCCGACGAGTCGAATCACGCCGTCGAATCCCTCACCCCGCAGCGTCTCTGCTGCCGTGGCGGCGGCGAGCCCGCCGCCGACGATGACGAATTCCTGCCCAGTCATGATGTGCTCCTTGTTTTGTCGAAGAACTGTTCCCGCACCTCTGCGCGCGTCTTCAGCTCACCGGTGAAGGTTGAAGTGACCGTCATCGCACCTCGCGCCTGAACGCCGCGCACGGTCATGCACGTGTGTTCCGCCTGCATGACAATGCCGACGCCGCGTGGTGTGAGTTCGCGCTCGAGCCAATCCGCGATCTGCCGAGTGAGCCGCTCTTGCACCTGCAGATCGTGGCTAAAGTACTCCACTGCACGGGCAAGTTTGGACAAGCCGATCAGGCGATCGCCCGGGAGGTACCCGACATGCGCAACGCCTTGAAACGGCAAGAGGTGATGCTCGCACAGTGAGTGGAACGGGATCTCGCGCACGAGCACGAGATCGTCGTATCGCGCGGAGTTGGCGAAGGTCGTCGGAGCGAAGTCCACAGGATCCAACTGCTCAGCGAACGCGTCTGCCACTCGCCGTGGCGTATCCACGAGATCGGGTGACAGCGGATCGCGGCCAAGCGCCAGCAGCAGCTCGGTCACAGCGCGTTGCGCCCGAACGCGGTCGATCCCCGCCGGTTCGGCAGTCGCGCTCGTCACCGAGTGCAACGCGGCTACCCTGCCATGCTCGACCAGGTCGTCGTGTTCAGCGGGGCCGGACCCACTCAGGGCGAACTCGTCGACCTGTTGTTCGTCTTCTGCTCGCTGCACACTCGAAGCGATCGTCGTCATAGTCCCCTCCATACGCCGGTTATCGGCGTGCGATGAACCTGACTCTATTCCGCTCAAAATCTTAAGTCAAGAATCTTGCTTTTAGAGATAGACTAAAGAAATCATGGACATACAGCGAACGTCAGGTGGTGCGGCAGCCATCAGCTGCCTTGACGATCCGACGCGCAGAACGGTCTACGAGTTCATGCGCTCACGCAGCGGCCCGGTCAGCAGGACAGAGACGGCCGATGCGCTCGGTTTGCCGCGCAGCACTGCTTCGTTCCACCTCGACAAACTTGCAGACGA
>DATMTC010000176.1:0-16171 GCA_035565115.1 Microbacteriaceae bacterium
GGTGTCGCGCGTTTTGCCCTGTATTTCAACGCGGTTGCGCGATCAGGTGGCCCCTTCGACAAGCTCAGGGACCGGGCCGGGCACGCTCAGGGATCGGCCCGTGCACGCGGCAAAGGCGGGCGCACAGAAAGGCACCAGGCGCACAAAAAAAGGGGCCGAGCCTTTCGGCTCGACCCCTTTTTGCTGTTCCCTTCGACAAGCTCAGGGAACGAGGTGTTACTTGAGAACCTTCGTCACCGTTCCAGCACCGACCGTGCGGCCACCCTCACGGATAGCGAAGCCGAGGCCCTCTTCCATAGCGATCGGCTGAATCAGCTCAACCGTCATGTCGGTGGTGTCACCAGGCATGACCATCTCGGTGCCCTCAGGCAGCGTGATGACGCCGGTGACGTCCGTGGTGCGGAAGTAGAACTGCGGACGGTAGTTCGCGTAGAACGGGTTGTGACGCCCACCCTCATCCTTGGACAGGATGTACGCGGTGCCCTCGAAGTTCGTGTGCGGCGTGACCGAACCCGGCTTGACGACGACCTGGCCGCGCTCGACATCCTCGCGCTTGGTGCCACGAAGAAGCAGACCGCAGTTCTCGCCTGCCCATGCCTCGTCGAGCTGCTTGTGGAACATCTCGATACCGGTGACCGTGGTCTTCTGCGTCGGGCGGATGCCGACGATCTCGACCTCGGAGTTGATAGCGAGGGTTCCGCGCTCGGCGCGGCCGGTGACGACCGTTCCACGACCGGTGATCGTGAAGACGTCCTCGATCGGCATCAGGAACGGCTTGTCCTTGTCGCGCACCGGGTCGGGGATCGACTCGTCGACAGCATCCATCAGCTTGACGATCGACTCAGTCCACTTCTCGTCGCCCTCGAGCGCCTTCAGCGCCGAGACAGGAACGACGGGAGCGTTGTCACCGTCGAAGCCCTGGCTGGAAAGCAGCTCACGAACCTCGAGCTCGACGAGCTCCATGATCTCCTCATCGTCGACCGCGTCTGCCTTGTTCAGCGCGACGAGCAGGTAAGGAACACCAACCTGCTTGGCGAGCAGAACGTGCTCACGGGTCTGAGCCATCGGGCCGTCGGTGGCGGCAACGACGAGAATCGCGCCATCCATCTGTGCAGCACCGGTGATCATGTTCTTGATGTAGTCAGCGTGACCAGGGGCGTCAACGTGCGCGTAGTGGCGCTTCGGGGTCTCGTACTCAACGTGCGAGATGTTGATCGTGATGCCGCGCTGGCGCTCCTCAGGAGCGGAGTCGATCGACGCGAAGTCGCGCTGAACGTTGACGGCCGACGGGTACTTGTCAGCAAGCACCTTTGAAATCGCCGCAGTCAGCGTGGTCTTGCCGTGGTCGACGTGACCGATCGTTCCGATGTTGACGTGCGGCTTAGTCCGCTCGAACTTGGCCTTAGCCACTGTGGTCCTCCTCAGGACTCTCGTGTAGAAACCGGGCGATTATGGTTAGCGCCCAGACACTCTACGGGATTGTTTACCTATGTTACGGGATTGGTGACGGGTCTCGATACGCTCGCTGGCGCTCGCTACTCGACCACCGGAAGTGGGCTACTCGCCCTTGGCCTTCTGGACGATTTCCTCGGCAACGGCCTTCGGAACCTCTGCGTAGCTTTCGAACTGCATCGAGTACACGGCACGACCGGAGGTCTTGGACCTCAGGTCACCGATGTATCCGAACATCTCCGACAGCGGCACGTGCGCGCGAATCACCTTGACTCCGCTCGCATCCTCCATCGACTGGATCTGACCGCGGCGCGAGTTCAGGTCGCCGATGACGTCACCCATGTATTCCTCAGGGGTGCGCACCTCGACGGCCATCAACGGCTCGAGCAGAACCGGGTTCGCCTTGCGAGCAGCCTCTTTGTAGGCCATCGATCCAGCGATCTTGAACGCCATCTCCGAGGAGTCGACGTCGTGGTAGGCACCGTCGAGCAGCGTCGCCTTGACGCCGACTGTCGGGTAACCAGCGAGAACGCCGACCTGCATGGCATCCTGGATGCCTGCATCCACCGACGGAATGTACTCGCGGGGAACGCGACCGCCTGTGACCTTGTTCTCGAACTCGTAGACCTTCTCTGTCGTGACCTCCATGGGCTCGAGCGCGATCTGCACCTTCGCGAACTGACCGGATCCACCGGTCTGCTTCTTGTGGGTGTAGTCGTACTTCTCGACAGCACGCTTGAGCGTCTCACGGTAAGCAACCTGCGGCTTGCCGACGTTCGCCTCGACGTTGAACTCGCGCTTCATGCGGTCGACCAGGATGTCCAGGTGCAACTCGCCCATACCCTTGATGACCGTCTGACCGGTTTCCTGGTTCTGCTCAGTGCGGAACGTCGGATCCTCTTCTGCCAGCTTCTGGATGGCTGTTCCCAGCTTCTCCTGGTCGGCCTTGGTCTTCGGCTCGATCGCAACCTCGATGACGGGCTCGGGGAACGACATCGACTCGAGCACAACCTGCTCGTTCGGGTCGCACAGCGTGTCACCCGTCGTCGTGTCCTTGAGGCCGATCACGGCGTAGATGTGACCTGCGGTCACCGACGGAACCGGGTTCTCCTTGTTGGCGTGCATCTGGAAGATCTTGCCGATGCGCTCCTTCTTGCCCTTTGTGGAGTTGAAGGTCTGCCCGCCGGAGTCGAGGTGACCCGAATACACGCGAACGTAGGTCAGACGACCGAAGAACGGGTGAACGGCAACCTTGAACGCGAGCGCGGCGAACGGCTCCGTGGAGTCCGCGTGGCGAAGAACAACCTTCTCTTCGTCGCGCACGTCGTGTGCCTCGATGGCAGGAACGTCGAGCGGCGAAGGCAGGTAGTCGATGACGGCATCCAGCATCGGCTGAACACCGCGGTTCTTGAACGCGGAACCACACAGCACCGGGTAGAGCTGGCTGGTCACCGTGAGCTTGCGGATGGCGCCCTTGATCTCGGCGGTGGTCAGCTCTTCGCCTGCGAAGTACTTCTCGAGCAGTGCGTCGTCTGACTCTGCAACGGTCTCGACCAGCTTGTGCCGGTACTCTGCCGCCTTCTCCTTCAGGTCCTCTGGGATCTCTTCGATCGCGTAGTGAGCGCCCATCTCGACGTCACCCTTTGCGTCACCGCGCCAGGTGAGTGCGCGCATCTCGACCAGGTCGACAACGCCTTCGAACGCCGACTCGGAGCCGATCGGCAGCTGCAGCACGAGCGGCTTGGCGCCCAGGCGGCTGACGATCGTGTCGACGGTGTAGTAGAAGTCTGCGCCGAGCTTGTCCATCTTGTTGACGAAGCAGATGCGCGGAACGTCATACTTGTCGGCCTGACGCCATACGGTCTCCGACTGCGGCTCAACGCCCTCTTTACCGTCGAAGACGGCGACGGCGCCATCCAGAACGCGCAATGAACGCTCCACCTCAACGGTGAAGTCAACGTGTCCTGGGGTGTCGATGATGTTGATCTGGTTCTTGTTCCAGAAACAGGTGGTCGCAGCAGACGTGATCGTGATGCCACGCTCCTGCTCCTGCTCCATCCAGTCCATCTGAGAGGCACCGTCGTGGGTCTCACCGATCTTGTGGGTGATGCCCGTGTAGAACAGAATGCGCTCAGTGGTCGTGGTCTTACCGGCATCGATGTGCGCCATGATGCCGATGTTGCGGACCTTGTTCAGGTCGGTGAGCACGTCAAGTGCCACGGGGTTCCTCCGAAGGGTTTGAAAGTGGGGATCTGCCGGCCGGTTGGCCGGCGCACGGGGCGGGGACCTGCTGGTCCTGCCACCCTGCGCGTCCGGTGATTACAACGCAAGAAACGTTGAATTTCTTCCCGGCCGGCAGCGAAGCGATTACCAGCGGTAGTGCGCGAAGGCCTTGTTCGACTCGGCCATCTTGTGCGTGTCTTCGCGACGCTTCACGGCCGCGCCGAGACCGTTGGATGCGTCCAGGATCTCGTTGGTCAGACGCTCGGTCATGGTCTTCTCACGACGAGCCTTCGCATAGCTGGTGAGCCAGCGCAGCGCGAGCGTGTTCGCGCGGTGCGGCTTGACCTCGATCGGCACCTGGTACGTCGAGCCACCGACACGGCGGCTCTTGACCTCGATCGTGGGGCGCACGTTGTCGAGCGCCTTCTTCAGCGTGACGATCGCATCCTGACCGTTCTTGGCCGAAACACCCTCGAGCGCGTCATAGACGATGCGCTCTGCCAGGCCCTTCTTGCCGTCGAGCAGGATCTTGTTGACCAGCTGGCTGACGATGGGGGCGCCGTATACGGGATCGGCGACAACGGGACGCTTCGGTGCTGGACCCTTGCGTGGCATTACTTCTTCTCCATCTTCGCGCCGTACTTGCTGCGGCCCTGCTTGCGGTTCTTGACGGCCTGGGTGTCCAGTGCGCCGCGAACGATCTTGTAGCGAACACCGGGGAGGTCTTTCACACGACCGCCGCGGATGAGCACCATCGAGTGCTCCTGCAGGTTGTGGCCCTCACCCGGAATGTATGCGGTGACCTCGGTGCCGTTGGAGAGCTTGACACGAGCGACCTTGCGCAGAGCCGAGTTCGGCTTCTTCGGCGTCGTGGTGTAAACGCGGGTGCAAACACCGCGCTGCTGCGGGTTGGACTTCAGGGCGGGCGCCTTGGTCTTGACGACCTTGGGGCTGCGGCCCTTCCGAACCAACTGCTGAATGGTTGGCACTACTTACTCCTTGTAAATGAACTGCACGGTGACAGGTGTTGCATGTGTTGCTTCACCAGACAGCACGCTCGAGCGATTTCTCTTGCGATGCTGAGTGGTATGCCGTGGGGGCCGAAGTGGCCCAACATGGATTCGGTACGTGCCTGCACGCGGCCCGTGATGAAACGCGGATGCTGCCATCCAGATTTCGGGCACGGAACGAGCGCGCGACAAAGCGCACACCCGAAAACTTTAGCCTGCGGACGCCCTGTGGTCAAGCTGGCGGGTCTCTTGGTCTCTTGGTCTCTTGGTCTCGATACGCGGCCCACTGCGCTCGCGGCTACCCGACCACCGGTGGTCGAGTAGCGAGCGCCAGCGAGCGTATCGAGACCTCGTTATGGTCCGGAACCACAGATCAGCGCACGGAGGTCTCGATACGCGGCTCGCTGCGCGAGCAGCTACTCGACCACCGAACTGGCGCCGATATGGGCCTTGTCAAATACCGGGGAAGTGGCTATCCATATCAATGCCAGTTTGGCGTCGGGTCGGGTTGGCTGGATGCCGCGGCCGAGTTCGCGGGTAACTCAGGTAAATCGGATGCCGCGGGTCAGAGATCCGCGTCATCACGCGGACCCAAGCTGGCCGTTGGCACGTTCCTCCTGAGTTAACGGCACGCGTGGCCGGTGCAACTGACCTGCGCGTAACTCAGTAACCCAACGCCCACCCGGTCGAAGGGCGCCGCTACCAGCGCCACGTACTGGCTATCGCGCCACTTCAACTGGCGCAATAGCCAGCAAAGGGCGCTAATAGCCACGACCGCCAGCAATCCCCTACAGAAACGCGCAAGCCAAACTGGCACCGACATGGGTAGCCGCTTCTCCTGTATTTCGACGTGAAGGTCAGTCGGCGGCTGAATGTCGGAGTCCGGTGACTAGGCGGTCGCGTCTTCCTTGATCAACGATTCGAAAGTGGCGCCAGACGCGTCGATCTTCGAGATGTATCCAGCGACACGCACATCGATCGGCCCAGCGGTCGCGGTTCCGCTGCCCCCTGCGCCATCCGAAATGTCAGCAGAGAATGTCGCAACGCCGGGCGTCGTGGTCCGCACCGTCCATCCGCCGGCGACCCACGGCCCGATCGTGAACTGCGGACGCGGGTCGATCGTCCATTTCTGATTCGAGTACGTGTATGACGAGCTCTCGCCCGTGGAACCGAATGAGCATCCTGCTGGCCGGAAGTCTGTCGAGGCGGCGCATCCGTCGATGTACTTGTTGACAGCCGCGATCGCCGACTTCATGCCGGCGTCTGTCAGTGTCGCTGTGACCCTGGCCGGCGTTGATGCGGCGCCGGTGAATCCGACGACCTTCGCATCGGTCGCCTTCGCCTCATAGAGAGCGTTCGATCCCGTCAGTTTCACCTGGTACGTGCCGGGCAGTGCCCTGAGGCTGAGTAGCTCAGACGAATGATGGACCGCAATGCCGGCAATCGAAACCTTCGCGTCGGATGGCGCATTGACGTCGACGGTTGCGCGCCCGAGGGCAACAGGCTTCAGTTGCCAGTTGTCGAAGAACAGCATGTCTTTGCCCTGGTTCACCAAGGCGAATGACTGCTGGTAGTGCTCTGTGCCCTGCGTGATTTCGGCCGTCACGGCCGCACCGTCACCGTTGGTGACCGAGCCGGACAGCGAGTAGTGGGTGATGTGGTCCGTGGCAGCGCGGTATGCGGCATCCGTCAGTAGCAGGTCGGATGACGTGGCTTTCACGCCGCCGAGGCTCAGTGCTCTCGTCACGTTTCCGTGCACCATCGCCTGAAGGTACGCGTCGACGGCACGTTGCGGTGTGTGCGCTGCCGATTGCAGCGCGAAAACGATGGCACCAACGATGATCAGGATGAGAAGCACCGCTCCAGACGCGATCCCGACGATCAGGCCGGTGTGCTTCTTCTTCGGTGACTGTTGCGGCTGGGCCGGTCCCGGATGCTGGACTGTCCACGTCGCAGGCTGCGCTGCTGCCTGGGTGCCCTGCCCGTATTCACCGGCCTCGCTCATCGTTCCCCCTTATCGTCGCGCGTCGGCAACGACCCTCAATCTTAGCGGCGCACCGGGGCCGCAGCATCCGTGCCGGACACGGTTGTGGGCGGTCCGGATGACCGGACCGCCCACAAATCCCCCCAAGCGAACGCTGAGGCGCGTCTACTTTGCGTTCTGCGCGTCCCACTCTTCTGCAGAGTTGGCCATGCTGCGCAGCGCCGTCGTCATCTGCGTGATGCCGTCGACCGCCTGGCCCATGCTGTTGTTGAGCTTGGTGTAGCCGTCGCCGAACGCGGGCGACGCCTTCTGCGTGACGAAGTTGCTGCCGAGCAGCGTGTTGACCTCGTTCTGCAGCTTGGTGAGCAGACCCTTGATCTCGCCCTGGCCGCCATCGAGCTTCGAGGCGGTGCCGCGCATGGAGTCCGGAGTCAGGCTGATGTCGTTCATCGTGATACGACCTTTCTTTGTTTTCTCACGGCCCCTTTTTGGGGCGTTCCGTCGATCTTCGTCAAAGTTACCGGAGAGCAGATGGCCGAGTCGATGGGGAGGACTCCCCACTATGGTTTGCGTGCCCCCGACGAGTGCGCGAACGAGTCAAGCATCCGCTCGCGCTGGTTCTTCGCCGATCTGTTGCTGATGATCACAAGCACGACGAGAGCCACGACACAGCCAAGGACGAGCGCACTCGCGCCGAAAACGCCCTGCAAACTGATCAGCGCAACGAACTGTTGGCCCATACGGCCGAAGCTGCTGGCGGACGTGGCGCCAGGTGCGACGAAGGTCATTGACACCGCGAGGACAACGATGACGATGATGATCAGCCCCATGCACACGTACTGCGTGCGCGTCATGGAAGACGAGGACCGTTGACCACCAGCGTCGGCCGCATCCGGAAGCACCCCACGGAGGATCATCGCCAACGGGATCACCACAATGCAGTAGAGCAGCAACGAGCCGATGAGAGTGGCGACAAGACCAAGCAGAAGCATCATCACGATCACCTGATAGATGCTCATGCCAGGGTCGAAGCCTGCGCCAGAGGTGCCCGGCGGGGTGACTATCAGAAACACAACCGCAAAAATGAGCGTCGGTGCCCAATACACCACAGACGAGCCCGAGTGAGAGGCAGTCTTCGTCGACAGCGTGAGCCGGGCGGTAAGCGATCCATTGGGTCGAACGAACAGATAGAAGATCATCTGGAGCGCCGCTCCAATGAAGCTGGTCGCGAGAAAGATCGTGGCGAACGAGGCGAAGTCCTGCGGGCTCCGAACCACCAGACTCAGCCAGCTCCACACCCCGATGCCGACGGTGAGACCAAAGATGACGATCTCGGTCGTGCCCACCCGTGCCAGAAAACGGAGAATTCGTGACGTCGGAACCGAGTTCTCCGGATGCCCGCCTCGGCCGGTCTGGACTTGCTTGCGATTATCCACTCGCCACAGCTTAGTTTCCCGGCGCGAGTCGCCCTACTCGACCGTCTCATCCTCTGTGTCGCCGATGCTAACGAGCTCCATAAGGTCGGTGATCGCATCGACAGCGAGAACGCCGCCTGCGAGGTCGGGCGTGAACGCATCGAGCCGAACCAGCATGCCATCGAGCCGCCCGACGAGTGTGATCGACATCACCAGGCGGTCCGTCTCGCTGTTCTTCGCGTAGCTGATCACCCGGGCGAATTTGCCGAACACCGAAGAATCGAACTGGTCGACAATGGGCGGGCGGACCGCTTCGGAATCGTACGCGCCCGCCAGATCCTGAATGGGGACGTCTTGTAGACCGGCCTCCGGCATGCCGCTCACGTACACGATGAGCGGTCGGTTATTCGGATCCGGCAGCATCCAGAGCCGCTTGAACAAGCCTGGCCGGATCTCGATGGGGAGCGCGGCCGCCATCTCGGTCAACCTGGCGCGGACGTCACGTGCGTTCGGCTGGTTCTCGGAATATGCATCGCCGAATGCCGCCGCCCAATCGGCCTGAGTCTCGAACGGCCCGCACGGGAAGGTCAGGGGAATCTGTGCCCAGAGATTCGGATCGCTCTTCAGTTCAACTGTCTTCACTGTAGATCCATATCAAGGAATTCATCATGGCATCGAAGATGAGGACCAGAATCTCTCGATATTCATCTGCCAACTCATCGGACTTGAGAACGCTGAACGTGAACATCACGCCGGTCGTCGGAGTATCTCCCGGAAACGGGAAGAGGTAGTGGATATTGCCCGATTCAAGACCAGTCAAACTGTCGGCGCCGACGGTGGGAGTCTCCCACCGATACGCGATGCCGCCAACGGTGTCGACTTCGCTGTATTCTCGGCCACGCGTGAGCAATCGAAGGGAAACATCCAGGCCCTTGGCACCAAGCGAGACACGGTTCGACACCAGAGCAGCTGGAATCGCGGCGCCGGTCCGCGAATCCTCTGGAATGAAGAGATCGATCCCGCCGTGTTCCCGAAGATCTCGCATTGCCTTGTAGATAACAGACCTCATCTGATCGATGATCTGCTGATTTCCGGTCGGCTCAAGCACGCGACGAACGTGGCGATACAACTTCTCGGCGATCCCGCGCTGCACAGGGTATTGCTTCCAGCCCGGCGGAAGAACGATCTCGTACGAGTCGACAGACGACACTGCGGCTTCGGTCACAGCGTTTACTCTATCCACTCGTCACTGACGCACGGAGGGCATGAGGTCACTTGGCATCCCAGTCAGGTTCTTCTAACTGACCAGCCGGAACCAGCATCGGCGCCGCTTGCACGCGCGCCTTGAGGTCGGCATCAGAGGGCGAATTGAAAACTTCGTGTCCGAGATGAGTGACTTCGTTGGTCACCCAATCGTCGCCGCGCACAACTGACGCGTTGTACTGACCACCGACCCCGGCGAGCGCTTGTCCGCCGGTGGCGACTGCTCCGACCGTGCCAGTCGGTGTGTTGTACGCGGCCGCAATGGCGGCTCGTGCGGCGGAATTCTGCCCAGGAAGTTGATCAAGGATCGCGTTTGCTCTTGCGGCTTCTTGAGACCCACCGTTTTTCAGGGCGTCCCACAGCAGTTGTGGCTTGGCAGCAGCCGCGTTGTCAGCCGCGGCCTGCGCTGCCTGTGCCGTTTTGGGATACACGTACTCGGTTCCCTTGGCTGTGCGCGTGGCTGCCGTGATCGCATCATCCAACAGCTGCGGGCCCTTACCCCAATTACCCGGCTTCAGATGCGAAACGGTCTCCACAATGTCTTTGCCAGCAGCGGGGAGCCGCTCGCCAAGTTTCAGCCCTGGTCCCAGGAGTTTTCCGAATGGAATCAGTGCAATGACATCAAGCCCGACATCCAACCACTTGCCTTTGTTTCCCGCGGCGAGCGCAATGTCTACCACCAGTTTGATCGCAGTGGCAACCAGGGCGATCGCCAGCAATATCCCGCCGCCAGAAACGAAGAGCGCCACGATGACGCACACGAGCGCGATCCAGCCCAGGATGCTCGACAGTGCCTGCAGGAAGCCGGCCAAGTTGTCCCACCAGCTGTCTTTCGCAGGTGAATCGTTGATGACCTTCTTGATGTGCCCTCTGGCAGTCTCGGCGGCTGTGTTCAGGTCGTCGTATGCGGTGTCCCACGCTCGCTTGTAGCCGTCCATCTCTTCTTGCTTGGCTTTGAGGGTTGTACTGGTATTCGTGACCGCGGTGCCGAGGTTATCCGACTTCGTCTTCGCGGCAGCGGTCTCCTCCTGAGTAGTCGGCGTTGGATCGTTCTCAGCCTTCTTCTGATTGGACACCGCTGTGTTGTGAGCGGTCTCGGCAGCGTTCAGGTGTGGGAGCAGTTCGACGGCGGAGTTATACGCGGCATTCCCATTCTTCGTGCTGGTGTGCAACTGCTTGTTGTATTCCGCGAGGGCCCACCCTGTGCCGTTGTATAGCGATTTTGCTTTCTCGAGCGCCTCCGACGACTCCCCCGCCGTATCGCGGATCTTGTCGATCTTCATGCTCTGCGAGTTCTTTTTGTTATGAATGTCACTGAGCATGCCGGTCAGCTTCTCGATCGTCGCCGCGACGTTCTTCATGCGAGTGACCTCACCGTCGAGCGTGTCTGGGTCCCCCGCGATCTTTGCCATCGTGCGGCCTTTGGGCGTTTTCAGATCAGCCATGATTAAACCGGTTCTCCTGACGCTGGCATCGACGCGCCGTCTGGCGAGACTGCTTTCGCCGCGTCGCTATCCCACTTGTTCCAGTCCTCGATCGTGTGCTGGGTGGCCTCGGCCATCTTCGCTGCCGAATCGACGATCTCCTTGCGGTTGTCATCCCACGAACCGTCGAAGTCGCTCACCGCGCCTTTGAGGTCTGGCTCGGGGTTGCCGATAAGTTCGTTGATGCGCTTCGTAATGTCGTCGATGTTCGTCATCTCTTCATGGACGAAGTCGAGCCCGGACTTGATGTCCTTCAGCTCCTCTAGATCGATGATCAGCGTCTTGTAAGCCATGCGCCAAATCCACCCCTTCTGTGACTAGATCGACAGTACCTGTTCAGCCAAATCTCCAACATGGGGAGCGGTCCCCACCCGTACTCAGGTTCGGTTCACTGCGCCGGAACGGGGACGGGAACCGCGGTTGGAACGGATGACGCGGCATCCGCAAGCGGCACCTGCACCTTGACGACCTGGGCACCGTTGACATAGAAGCCGCGCCCAGGGGGCGACTCATTGCGCGAGATGCGCGGGAACGACACCTTGAAGATGGAATCGCCGTCGAACGTGTCAGGCATCAGCACGATGCCGCGCCTGGTCGCCTTGAGTTCGCCGAGCATCCCCCAACTCGCCGAAAGCGCACTGACATCGCCATCGGTGAGAATCAGGTGATCGCTGCGGTTCACGGCCTTGATCAGTTCCGTCAGCGCCGAATCGGCCGGACCACTTTGGAAGTCAGCGGCGTTGTCGATCACGACGACGATCTTGTTCGTGACCTCTTCATCTGTCACCAACGCCAGCAATTCTGTGGCCAACTCCGCCACAGCCTCAGGGTTCAGCGCGCTCTCGATCCAGTTGATCGAGTCCTTGATCGGCGAGCGCCTCGATCCGAAGAAGAAGAGCTTTGCCGCAGGGTCGAAGCGCTGAACGGACTGTGCGAGGGAGACCAATGCGGTTGACTTGCCGCTGGCGGGCGGGCCGGCGACCAGGAACGAACCGAACGGCTCGAATCCGGCCGGCCTCAAGTCGGTGTCTGCAATGCCGATCGCCGGCTGGTCGCCCACGGCGCTGGGAAGCTCGGCGAGGCGCAGTTCCCGCGGCAGTTGACCAACCGGTGGCGCAGGCACTCGACCTGAATAAGCAAGCGAGGCGGCCAGCCGATCGATCCCCTTGGACTGTTCAGCCACATTTGACGTTCCATCGATGACGCCGATCTGGCCCTCGTAGCCGTCGATGATCGCGCGGCCGGGGGGCGAATTCGAATCGAGGATGTCTTTGGCAACGTCGAACATGAAGTACGAGTTCTCGTCGGCGAGGCGCAGGATGACGCGGCGCTGAATGTTGGATGCGACAGGCGTCGGCACCGAGTTGGCGCGGTCCGCCGTAAACACGATGTGCAGGCCGAGCGGGCGACCTTCACCGAGCATCCCGACCAGCATGTTGTAGTACAGCGTGCGGCCGATTCCAGCGTCGTATTCGTCTTTGAAAGTCGGAAAACTGTCGAGCAGCAGCAGGATGCGCGGCTCGTCCGGCCTTCCTGCGAGCTGCCTGTATTCGACGATGTTGCTTGCGTTGACCTCTGAATAGCGCCGCGACCGGTCGTCGAGAATGTCGCGCAGCGTGCGAAGCAGTCTGGTGACACGCTCGTGGTCGTCGCCGCTCACAATCGAGCCGACGTGCGGTAGCGCCTCGAGCATCCTGAGCGTTCCAGTGCCGAAGTCCAAACCGTAGACGTGCACAGTGCCGTTCGTCGCGAGCCCAGCCGCGATGCCGAGCGAGCGCAGCAGCACACTTTTGCCGGACCCCGACGTTCCGAAGATCGCCATGTGGCCATCTTTGTCAGGGTAGAAGCACGCCCTGTCTTGCTGCTGCCGCTCAGGTCGGTCGACCATGCCCATCACCAGTTCGGTGTCATCACCCTGCTCGAGACCGAGCAGATCCACGGTCGATGAAAGTTCGTCGAGCCATGGGCGGCGTGGGGCCGGGATGCGCATGGTGTCCGTTGCCGAGATCAGGTTGCGCACCAGACGCACCTGGTCGTTCGGTCCGAGGTCTGCGTCTTGCACGTTCGGGTCGCCGATCACCTCAGGCTCCCACTGCACCTCTGCGCCGAAACGCAGCTCTGAGACCGTGACGATCGCAGCATCCGGTTCGTCTGTCGTCCACCCGCCCGCATAACCGGACTGGAACTGTGTGAGACGGCCAGGACCGGTCTTCGCGATGCCTCGCCCAGGGATCGACGGGTCGAATCCGCCCGCGATCTTGTCACCGACGACGTCGATGCTGTCGTTCTCGTCCGCCATCCGCAGTGCGACGCGCAGGTTGGTGTTCGCCCGCAGGTTGTCTTTGATGACGCCTGCGGGCCGCTGCGTTGCCATGATCAGGTGGATGCCGAGGGACCGTCCGCGCTGGCCGATGTCAACGACTCCGTCGACGAACTCTGGCACCTCGCCTGCGAGCGCGGCGAACTCGTCGATGACCAGGATGAGCGCAGGCGGGCAATCGGGATCGCCACGCTTTTCGAGCTCGATCAGGTCTTTGGCCTTCTTGCGGTTCAGCAGGTGCTCGCGGTAATGCAGTTCGGCGCGCAGGCTGGTCAGCGCGCGGCGCACCAGATGCGGGCTTAGGTCGGTCACCAGGCCGACGCAGTGCGGCAGGTTCACGCAGTCCGCGAACGCCGAGCCGCCCTTGTAGTCGACGAACAGGAACGTCACGCGATCGGAGCTGTATTCTGCGGCCATACCGAGCACCCACGCCTGCAAGAACTCCGACTTGCCTGCACCGGTCGTGCCACCGACAAGCGCGTGCGGCCCCTGAGTGCGAAGGTCGAGGTGCATAGCGTCTGGTGAGCTCTGCCCGATGATCGCGCGCAACGTGCCTGCGCGTTTGCGCGCGACGGGCGGGGCACCCGATCTGTCATGGATGGAGTTGTTCTGCATCCACCGTTCGATCGCCGCCTGAGGCTCTGCTGCCAGGTCGGTGCCCATCAGCGCGAGCATGGACACACTGCGCGGCAGATCGCTTGCGTCGGCGACAACAGCGCTCGCGTCGATCACCGGTGCCAGACGCTTCGACAGGATCTGCGCGTATTCGACCGAGACGCCCTCGACGCGCACGTGCTCGACGGTCATGCCGAGCCGCACGAAGCCGACCGTGGCATCCTCGAGGCCGTCGCCCGCGCCGACGTCGACGAACGTGCGGCATGCAGCAGGAAGCGCCTCGACGTTCGGCGACATCCAGATCGGGTAGATCCGCGCATCCGCCGCTCGTTCGATCACGTTGACCAGGCGGGCGCGATCGACAGGAGCATCGTTGTCGATGAGGATCACAAGCGCTGCAGCCTGCGTTTCATCGGCGTTTCCTGTCGGCATCGAGCCAACTTTTGCGCCACGCTGGGATGCCGCCGACCCCTCGTTGTGCGCGCCCCGATTCGGCCGTGTCTTGGCCGTGCGCGTCTCGATGAGTTCCTCGAGCGCGTTGAGAACGGATGTCGCCGTCGACGCACTGTTGGCCAGCTGAACGCCCTGAAGCGGACTCTGCGGAGACGACGTGTGCGGCAACCATTTCAGCCACTCGAATTCGGCGGTTGATCGCGCACCGAGGATGGCGGCGACGGCCACCTCGGCTGGCGAGTGCAGACCAACATACTGCACGGCGAGCGCCCTGACGGTGTCGGCCACGTTCGTCGCCGGCCCGCACACGCCGAGCGCGCCCGCAAGATGCACGTTCTCGACCAGCGGCACGTCTTCGATGCGCTCGACCCTGCTGCGCAGCTTGTCAAGCATCCGAGTGAACTCGGGAAGCCCTCGCGTCTCGGTGCTTGACTTGATCACGTTGCGGCTTGGCATGCTTCCAAGTCCCAGGCGCAGGTCGAGGAAGTTCCAGTGCTCAGGGCGACGTGTCCAGAGCATCGGGCCGAGCCTCAGCGCCTCTGCATACACTTCGGCCACCGACGGGCTTTCGCGCAGACGTGCTGCGCGCTCGACCGGCTGCTCGTGCGCGAACTCGGACTCAAGATCCTCGATCTGCAGTTCGAACTTCTCCGTCGAAACCCGAAGCTTGCGCTTCACACCGGATGCCTGCGCAATGTAATTGCCCATCATCATCATCGGCGCCATGGCGACGAAGGCGAGCGACAGCGGGTTCTTCGTCAGTGCGAACATCAGCCCGCCCATCAGAACGGGGGCGACGACCATGATCCAGGGGAAGACCTGAGGCTCGGTCTCGGTCGGCACGTCAGGTGACGCGAACTCGCGGCCGGGGTACCGCGCCTCGACGCGCGGAGATCGGTTGAACCGCAGGACGCCGCCGCGTTCAAGAATCTGCTCGCGGGTGGTCGCGATGCTGCCGCCTGCCAGCACAAAGGCGACCTCGGTGTCGCCGAGGATCACGGATTGGCCGCTCTCCAATCGCACACGAGAGACCTGCCCGCCGTCGACGAGGATGCCGTTGGCCGAGTTCAAGTCGATGACTTCGATGCTGTCGCCTGTGACGTCGACGCGCGCGTGCCGCTTGGAGACGAGCGGATCATCGATCACGACGTCGTTTCCCGTGACACGGCCGATCGAGCTACTGCCGAGAGGAAGCCCGAACTGCCGGCCAGCGCCTGGCCCGGCGACAATGCGCAGATACGCCGCAACCGCACCGCGGTCGCCCGTCTGTGCGGCGTGCGCTCCACCCGACGGCTGCTGCTCGTCGGGCACGACGACCGCGTTGAAGCCTGAGCCGAACGCCGCCTCTCCGATCGGAGTGTCAGCGTTGAGCGCGACCAGGTCGGTGGATTCGGGCGGCGACACCTTCAAGGTGAGCGGCAGGTGAGCATCCGGACGGTTCTCAAGCGTCGGATCCGCATCGACGATGGAGCGGGCGACGTCGGCGACTGTTGCCGTCGCATCCGCGGTCACCACAATGTCGACGGGTACTGCACCTGGGCGCTGCAGTGCGAGTTTGAGCTTCATGATGCCTTTCCTGCGTGCACCACGAACGACCGCTGTCCGATGTATACGGTGTCGCCTGCCCGCACGTAGCTGCGTTCACCGGCGGGCACGATCGTGGATGCGCCATCGACCGATCGGATCGCCACACCGTTGCGCGAGTCACGGTCACTCACCCAGAAGCCTTGCGCGTCGATGCCGAATGCCGCGTGCGTCTTCGATACAGACAGCGTGTCGTCTGGCACCGCGAGCAATTCCATTCCGGTTTCACCCGCGCGCGGCTCCGGGTTGCGGCCGATGAGCCCACCCCTGCTGGCCTCGAACCGGATGCCCGTGTCGAAGATAATGGTGCAGGCCGCGGGGTGTGCCGGCGGCGCAGCGGTCGTCGGGCTCGCCGGGCTCGTCGGTGG
>DATMTC010000177.1:0-15539 GCA_035565115.1 Microbacteriaceae bacterium
ACACGCGCCCCATCGCGCGCCTGCAGGTAGAACGCACGGGCGCCCGGTTCACCGACCGTGCCGATAACGAGCCGATCCGGCCAATCGAATTGGTGAGTGATGGTAGGCATATCGCCATCCTACGAGGGCTGCGGCCGCACGCTAAAAGGGTGGTGGGTCTTGGTCGTGTTCTCGTCCAGTTGGGCTGGTCCAGTGGATGGTCCCGTCCGGGTTGCGGCGCATCTTCCACTTCGTTTTGTGTTTCACCCGATGATCCCCTTCGCACATCGGTGCCAGGTTGGTGTCGGCGGTTTTTCCGCCGTAAACCCAGTCGAGACCGTGATCGATATCGCAGTCGGCGGCAAGACGCCCACAACCGGGGAACGCGCACACCGGTTGCACCAGCCGGATCCACCGTTTCAAATCCGCCGGCGGCCGATACGTTGCCCGATCCAAATCCAGGATCGCGCTAGTCACCGGCGCGGTCAGGATCCGGTGAAACGACGGCGCCGACCCAGCCAACCGGCGTGCCGTGACCGGATCGATCGGACCATACCCGTTCAAGTCCCCCGGCTTCAACCGGCTGGCATCCACCTGCGCGCCCGTCTCGTCGACACCCATCACCGTCAGCACCGGCACCGTCACAGCGACGTCGGCTTTCACCGCATACTTGGTGCCCTCCCCGGTGAGCAGGTCGGCGAGAATGTCCGCACGCAACTGCGGCAGGGTGCGGGTCTCCCCCGGTTGCGCTTTCAAGTGTTTCGCGATCGCATTGACGCGTGCCATACCGCCGATCGCTGCGGCCGCAGGCATGAACGCCCCAACCCAGGCCATCGCATCCGGGGCAGCCTCCACCCACACCCGCCGATCCTTTACCGCCCGATCATGCCTGGTCTGCAACGGTTCCGCCGCCAACTTCTCCGCCAACCGCCTGGCATGCTCCCGCAACCGTGCCGGAGGCAACACCGTGGCACGCTCGGCAAGTTTGCGGTCGTACTCCGCCCACACGCCCGCCGCTTCCTCGGTACCGTCATCAGGTAGACCTGCGGTGTGCTCCAGGATCGCCCGCGCGCACGGGTAGGAGATCTCCCCCTCCCACAAACCCGCCCAGGTAGCCGGCAACCGGGTGAACAACGTTTCCGCCTCCACAGCCTGGTTACGAACCATCGCCTGCGACACATGCAACGCGGTCGCCAAATCCGCCACCGCAGCCCGCACCGCGAACTCCACCGCATCCTTCTCATGCAACCGATCGGACGGGATGAACACTCCCGGGTTCTCCCGCGCCTCACAAACCGTCTCATGAATCGCAAACAACCGACGCGCCGCCGCCCGCGCCATATCCCGACCAGCGAACTCCGCACGAGCAATCGCGAAATCAATCCGCGACTCCGGATCAGCATCCGACAACCGAGCCTCCGACCCAGAAGGATCAAACTCGGCAGGATCAAACTCGGCAGGATCAAACTCTTCGCGGTACACATCATTCGACAGATCATCGCCGTACGCACCATCGAACTGGTCGGGCGCGTACGCCTCAAACTGTTCGATCGGGTCCTGATCCATGCCACCAGCCAACACCCCACCACCGACACTCCGACCCCGATCTACGGGGCCAACGGAAATCTGTGCACAACAAAAACTGGGCACACCTGTGCAGGACAAGAGGGCCGACGGACCCGCACCACAGACCGGGTTGCGAGGTCTCTTGGTCTCGATACGCGGCTCGCTGCGCGAGCAGCTACTCGACCACCGCCGCGGCTCGCTACGCGACCAGGGCCCTCGCTCGCAGGTTCGCTAGAGACAAGGTCGCAGATCGCTTCGCGACCCATTGAGCCCGCCGCGCTCGACCACCGGCGGGCTGGCCCTCGCTACTCGACCGCCAGAGGGCGACCGAACGTTAGCCGCGGACGAGCCCAGGCAACTGATCCATCGACATGAACACTGTCGTGCGCTCCCCCTCCAACCAAGCGGCCGGTGTAAGCCCACCTGCATAACCAAGCACACGCATCCCCGCCGCCCGCGCCGCCTGGGCGCCGTATCGGCTGTCTTCGACGACAACACATCGCTCGACAGGCACTCCCATTTCGCGGGCGGCATGCAGATAGACATCCGGCGCCGGCTTCGGATGCGCCACGTCTTGCGCACTGAATATGCGTCCATCGAATCGGTCGATCAGCCCAGCAATCTCGAGCGAGGCGCGCACGCGGCTATGGCTGCTATTGGACGCCACGCATGTGGCTACCTGCAAGGAGTCGATCGCCTGCTCAACGCCCGACACTGCACGCAGTTCCCGTTTGAAGGCTTCCTCGTACCACGCGGAATACGGGTCAGCCCATCCATCGGGGAGCGATCGTCCCAAGTATTCGAACACCTGCGCATCGAAATGCTGTTTCGAGCCGCCCACGAACCGTTCCACTATCTCCTCGGCGGTCAATTGCCAGCCAAGTTCGGCCAGTACTCGTCCCATTACCCGCACGCTGACGACCTCACTGTCGACGAGCACACCGTCGCAGTCGAAGATCACCAACTCGACGTCCGCCGCCGTCGGGCCCATCACCGCGGGCGAACCCCGGCCGGGCTCACTTTCCGATCCCCTCTGCCAGTCCGCGCACGAAGAACCGTT
The DNA here is from genome assembly GCA_035565115.1 of Microbacteriaceae bacterium. Taxonomy (GTDB): domain Bacteria; phylum Actinomycetota; class Actinomycetes; order Actinomycetales; family Microbacteriaceae; genus Rathayibacter_A. The sequence goes on from DATMTC010000177.1 coordinate 2,606, forward strand.
GCCCGGCGAAGAAGAAGACGATCATAGGCAGGGCGGAAATGGTCATGCCCGCGAACACCATCGGGTAGTCCGTCGACAAACGTGACGAAAGGTTAGCGAGACCAACCGGCAACGTCATCGTCGAGGTGCTGCTGACGAAAATGAATGCAAACAAATACTCGTTCCACGCAAACAGGCACTGCAGAATGATGCTCGAAATGATGATCGGCATCGACATGGGGAAGGCAAGCCGCCAGAACTGCTGAGCGCGCGAACATCCGTCAAGCCGAGCGGCCTCGTCAACCTCATGTGGCAGGTCCACCATGTATGAACGGATCAGAAACGTCGTGAATGGAATGCGGAATGCTGTGTACAACACGACGAGCCCGAGCAGCGTGTCATAGATTCCGAGGCTCTGCAGAATGCGCAACAGCGGAATCAGCGCAACGGTTGGCGCAAGCATGAGCCCGCCAACGATGAGGAACAGCACCGTTCGCGAGAACGGCATCGTCAGCTTGGTCAGTCCGAACGCCGCCCATGCGCTGATCAACGTTGTGGCGATGATCGATGCGATCGTCACGATCACGCTGTTGATCAGGTACTGTCCGATCCCCAGGTTCCAGGCGTCGACATAGTTGCCGAGGTCGATGGAAGTCGGCAGCCCGAACGGATCAGAAAGGAACTGCTGGTTCACCTTGAGGCTGCTCAGAACCATCCAGATCAGCGGGATCACCACCACAAGAACAAGCGTGAGCAGGATGCCCCACACGAGCAGCCGCAACAGGATGCCTGCAAAGCCCAGCCGGGTGACGGTGCGCCCCCGTCGCTGCACCATGCGCCGGTCTTGCGCCCGAATCGCCGTCATCACCATTCCACTCTTCTTCGTCGGGCTGCGCCGAGCTGCACTAGTGCCAGCACAAACGTGATCACAAACACGACCGTGGCAATCGCTGCGGCATAGCCGAACTGGTTATTGATGAATCCGCTGTTGTAAAGCCACGTTCCCAGCACCTGGCTTGAGTTGTTCGGGCCTCCGGCGGTCATGACCATCACCTCGTTGAATACTTGAAATGCGCCGCTAATGGTGACGATCACCAACAACGAGGTCATTTCGCGCACCAAAGGAGTTGTGATCTCCACGATTCGGCGGATCGGCCCAATGCCGTCGATGTCTGCGGCGTCATACAGTTCGCGCGGAATACGCTGCATCGCCACGGAATACAGCAGCGTCGTGTACCCGAAGCTTTGCCACTGACTCATGATGATGATGCCCCAGATCGCTGTCGATCCTTGCCCTAGCCATGCCTGCGTCCAACTGCCAAGGCCGATCATGCGCAGGCCCTCGTTCAGCAGGCCGGTGTCCGGCTGATAGATGAAGTAGAAGAGCAGACCAGCGACCGTGATCGACACCGCGGACGGGATGAAGTAGATCGCCCGCAAAATGCCGCGGCCGCGTTTACGCACGAACTCCTCGACCAGCGCCGCCAGGATGAGCGCACCCAACACCTGGAAGACCAGCGAGACCACCGCATACGCCGTGTTGTTGAACAGCGCTCGCCAGAACACCGCGTCCCCGAACATCTGCGCGAAGTTCGCGAATCCGACGAACGCCGGCACCGGCTTGAAGACCGACCAGTCGAAGAAGCTGAGGTAGATGTTCTGGCCGAGCGGAAAGTAGACGAAGACGCCTACCAACACCAGGCCGGGCACGATCCAGATGAACGACCGCCACCCGCCTGGGGACAGGAACGAGCGATGCCGAGTTGGGGGCGCCGAACCAGGGACGCGACCGACGGATGCTGTATCGGTCGCGTCCACAGCGTGAGAGTTGAGAACAGACATGAGAGGTCGAGTTACTTAGAGCTCGCCGCTGCCTTCTGCACGGACTGCATCACCTGAGCAGGGCTATCGGTGCCGGAGACCAGCGCCTCACCGCCGGCAAGGTATGCCGACGCAACGGCAGGTGGTGTCACCGTGTCGAGCCAGATCGCCAGGCCGGAAGCCTTGTTCACCTCGTCAAGCGCCTGAATCGATTGCGGGCTCGAGTTGTCCGCCGTCAAAGACCCTTTCACCGGGCTCGGGTACCCAACCATGAGCGTCTGCATCTTGGCGGCATTCTGCTTGCTCACCACGAATTTCATGAACGCCACGGCAAGCGCTGGGTTCTGCGACTTCGGGTTGATCAGGAACTCGTCGGGCGCGCCGACGAGGGTGCCCGTGTCGCCTGAAGCATCGGATGCCGCCGGGAGCTTGAAGAAGTCCCAGCCGTCGGTTGCCAGTTGTGTCTTGTCGAGCAAGCCGAACTCGACCCATTCGAGGTACATCATGGCCGACTTGTCAGCGGCGAAACCGACCTGCGCATCAGTGTGGTCGATGCCGTTAGACGACGTCGGCGATGCGGTGCACTGGGTCAGCAACTGCTTGAACTGCGTCAGCGCCGTCACGTAACCGGGATCCGTGAACTTGCCGTGCGCGGAGGTGTAATCCTTTTGCAAGGTGGCAGCAGGCACGTTATACGCATTTAGTTGAGTGACGTAGTGCAGCGCGGGCCATCCGTCTTTGTTGCCGAAGTTGATCGGCGTGATCCCCTTATCCTTGAACGTCTTGCAGGCGGCAAGCAGATCGTTGAACGTCTTGGGAACGGCAACGCCGTTGTCGGCGAAAATCTTCTTGTTGTAAACCATGAACTTGGCGTCGAGGTCGATGGGGATGCCGTAGTTCTTGCCGTCGTACTCGCCGGCCTTGACCGCTGATGGAGCCAGGGTCTTGTTCCAGGCCGTTCCCTCACCGATCTGCGAGGTGATGTCCATCGCAAATCCCGCGTCGACGTACTGCTTTGCGTATGAGCCCGCCCACACGAAATAGATGTCGGGGATGCTGTTCGAGGAGGCCAGGACTTTGATCTTGTCTTTGTATCCCTGGTCCGACTCCTGTTGAACGGTGACCTTGACGTCGGGGTGCAGCTTCTCGAAGGCCTTGGCCATCGCGGGGAAGTATTTGGACGTCGATGGGTCGGAGAACTTGTTCACCATCGTGATCGTGCCCTTGTAGTCAACCTTGCTGAGATCGGCCGAGCCGGATCCGCCGCCCCCGGTCTGCGCCGAGCAGCCGGTGAGCACCAAAACGGCACCGAGCACTCCCGCGGCAATCGTCGTGATTCTTTTGCTGCGCTGTGTTGTTCTGCTCGCTGTTGTTCTGCTCATTGGTCTCACGCTTACCTCTCTGTAATGTGAACCGCTTGCGGCGGGTACCGTGCAGTCTAAGCAGCAATTGATACCGGTGTCAATCATTCGTTAGTCACGTCTTCGCATCGAATTTGTTCGACTTGACAAACATTCATCTGACTACTGACACTGTCATCAGACAACTACTCATGTCATCCGACCGCGATCAATGCCGCATCACCGGATGCATCACCAGGAGGACCATCCCCCATGCTCAACTTCGACGAGAACCGGTTCGTTACCATTCAGAACGCGGCGCTCGGCCTCGCCCCTGCACTCCGCGATACCATCCGTCGCTCGATCGACGACGGTGCCGAGAATCTCTTCTTCCTCGGTGCAGGGGGTGCCGGTGTGCTCATGCAACCCGCAGCTCAACTGCTGCAGCGCAGCACGCCGTTCCCGGTCTATCTTGAAAACGCGGCAGAGGTGGTCGCCGTCGGCAATGCCAATCTGCGCGCAGGCTCGATTGTCGTGATCCCCTCGCTGTCCGGCACCACAAAAGAAGCGATCGCCGTGGCCGAATTCGCGCACGACCGCGGCGCAACGGTGATCACACTCACAGGCAACGCAGACTCGCCTGTCGCGCAGCGAGCCGACGCCAACTTCACAGCGAAAGCCGCAGACGACACGTCATCCGAATCGTTCTACTTGCAGTCGCTGGCGATCGCGCTCGCCGTCCTCGAGAAACTCGGCTGCTACCCGCAGTACGACCGCACCATGGCCGAGCTAAATACGCTTCCCCGCCTGCTGCTCGAGGTCAAGCGGCACTATGAGCCGACGGCCGCCGCAGTGGCCGAGGCAATCAAAGACGACGAGTATCACATCCTCTCCGGCGCCGGCTCGACCTGGACCGAGGCGTGGTACTACGGCACGTGCATCCTTGAAGAGATGCAGTGGATCCGCACCCGGCCGGTGCACGCGTCAGACTTCTTCCACGGAACACTTGAGCTGCTCACTGCCGGAGTGAGCCTGATCTTGTTCAAGGGCGAGGATGCGTCGCGACCGCTGGTGCAGCGCATCCAGGACTGGGCGCCCTCGATCACCGACCGTGTCACGGTGGTCGACGCCGCCGAATTCGATCTGCCGGGCATCTCGTCCGACGTGCGCGCCCTGATTTCGCACGTGCTGATCGCAACAGTGCTTGAGCGCGTCAGCGCGCACTTGGAAGTGCTGCGCAATCATCCCCTCACAACGCGCCGCTACTACCGACGAACCGACTACTAGCAGGCGCGGTTCGAAGACGATGGGTGAGGATGTTGCGATGCAGGCATTTCAACCGCTGCGCGCGGCGATCGTCGGCGACAACACGATTGACCGCTACCTCGGCCCTCCTGTCACTGAGTATGTAGGGGGAAACGCCGTCAACGTTGCGGTGCAACTCAGCCGGGTCGGGCACGACGCCGGCGCGGGCGCGGTCGGATATTTCGGCGCGATCGGCCCGGATGCTGACGGCGCGACGATTGCGCGGGCACTTGAGCGCACCGGCCTCGACCTGGGCGGTCTTGTGCGCCAGGAAGGGGTCTCTGCCGTAACCGAGATCAGCCTGACGGCCAACGGCGACCGCGTTTTCGAGCGTGAGGACTTCGGTGTCACTGCAAGCTACTATCCAGATACAGCGGCGCTCGATCGCATCGCCGCTGCGAGCTGGGTGCACATCGGGATGATGTCACGCTCGGCCGAACTCGTCGCGGAGCTCGTCAGTCGCAACCCGGCACTGATGATCAGTCAGGACTGCTCCGTCAGTTCGGGGCATGCTTCGCTGGCTGTCGCGTTCGATTCGGCTGGTGAAGATGAGAGCCGTTCGGCTCGGATGGCCGACGCAGCGATCGCGGGTGGGTCTGCGCTGGCTGTCGTCACTCTTGGCGCCCTTGGCGCTGTCGCGTTCGATGGCACGTCACGTTGGCGTCAGAATGCGCATGCTGCACGCGTTGTCGACACAACAGGCGCGGGTGACGCCTTCACGGCTGGATTCATCGATGCCAGACTGAACGGCACGTCGATTCAGGATGCGTTGGCAGCGGGGGCGCGTCTGGCCGCTGCCACGTGCGAACATCTGGCAGGCTTTCCCCAGTGAGGCGTACACAGTGAAGCGGACACAGTGAGGCGTACACAGTGACGAAAATCTCGAGGAAGACGAAAGTGACCGGCGCAGCCCAGTTGCATGAGGAGATCACCCGCCTCATTGCGGAAACGAAGCTGATGCCGGGCGATCGCCTGCCCACCGAACCGTGGCTCGCCGAACGATTCGGTGTTGCGCGCTCGACGGTGCGAGAGGTGCTCAAAAAACTGGAGCAGGAGGGCCTTGTCGACGCAGTCCAGGGCAGGGGACGATTCCTCTCCGGTGTTGGAGCCTTGGCGATCGAGCGCCCGATCACCAAGTACGAGGGCATTGCCGACATGCTGACAAACCTCGGGTACGAGGTCAGCACGGTCGTTTTATCTGTGGGCGAGATCGAGATGTCGGCCGAGCAGGCCGGCGCGCTGGCCGTGGAGGAAGGGCATGCCGGCATCCGTCTTGTGCGGCTGCGTTTCGGCGACGAGCAGCCGCTCGTCTTCAGCACCGACATCATCCTGCGGGAGGCATTGCCCGGCCCGATTACACACCGAGATTGGTCTGGCCCAGTGACCGCTGCCCTTGCGGCGCACGGGCACGAGATCACGTCGTCGTCTGCGCACATCAGCGCTGTCAACCTGCCCGAGGACGTGGAGCAACGCTACAACCTCGCAAATCGCGGACCATGGCTGTTGGTTACCGAGACCTGCATCACGCGCTCCGGGACCCGGGTGTTGGCGGCCCAGGACTACCACCGCGGAGACGCGATCGGCTTCAACGTGCTGCGCCGCCGCTGAAGGCTATGCGTGACCTGGATGCTTGTCTATTTTTAGAAACAACCGTATACTAAAGTAGTCAAGTTCCCAGAGAAAACGACAACCGAGGAGGTGCTCGGTGCATCTTGGGTCCCCGCTCACCACGCTTGTTGGTCGGATCGAGGGCGCGCTGCTGCAGGTTCTATCGCGCACTTATACGGCGCTCAACGGTCGACAAATATATCGACTGGCAGGCGCTGGCAGCCCCGCTGGCGTGAATAAGGCCCTTGCCCGCCTGGTGCGTACAGGTCTTATCACGGCGTCGGTCCAGTCCCATGCGACGCTGTATCGGCTGAATCGCGATCACGTCCTCTGGCCCGCCATTGAATCAGCCCTGACCGCGGTAGGCGAATTGCGCAAGCGCATTCGCCAGTATGCGATCGATCACGGCCCGAACGGTGCGACGGTGGTTCTGTACGGCTCAGTTGAAAGCGGCGAGGCAACGGCCGACTCCGATGTCGACCTCTTGGTCGTGGTGCCTGACGCTACGAGCGACGCCGCCACGGAGGACTTCGTTTTCGAACTCGGTGAACAAATTCGTGCGTGGACAGGAAATCCTGCCCAGATCATCCACATGAGCGAGAGTGAGTTGCACGAGTCATCCAATAAGGCGGATGCGCTGGTCGACACCTGGCTGGCCCAAGGTGAAGTGTTGGTTGGCCAAGCACTCTCGGCAGACGCATGATGGCCGCGAAAAGGATCAAGCGTCGGCAGATGTCGCGGTCTGACGTCAAGGTTCGTCTTCGAGCCGCTGCTAAGTTTCTCGATTCTGCACTGTTGTTCATCGAGGAATCGGACGCTGCCTCATGGCAGGTGGCAGGTTCGAACGCGGTCAGTGCCGGAATAGCTGCCTCAGACGCGATCTGCGGACACGTCCTCGGGTACTGTGCGCAAAGCGACAATCACTCCGATGCTTTGGACATTCTTGCCGAAGCGACTCTGCCCGACCGAGATCCTCGCAAGCATCTTGCCGCGCTCCTGAACGACAAATCCGACTACCAATACGGCACGTCAGCGGTTCAGCAACGAGCGGCGCGTGGGCTCGTACAACACGCTCAGCGCCTTTTCGAAGACGTACAATCTCGCATTCGTGACGCGCGCTGAGTATCTGGGTGGGATAGGTCAGCCGCCAAGATACTCGGCCACCGACCCGCGCTCGATGAATCGTGTCGGGATGGTGTCGATCGAGTGATGACCATCTGTCCCTTCGATTAGGCCAAAGACTCTTTCTGCGGCATCCTTGCCGAGCTGTAGCATCGGCTGGGCGATCATCGACAGCGGCGGGTCCATAACGTTCGCCCACGAACTGTCGTCGAACCCGATCAGAGAAACGTCTCTCGGATATCTCAGCCCTCGCTCACGCATTGCACGCAGAGCGGCAACCATCGCGTCGGTCTCGGTCGCAAGCAGCGCAGTCGGCCGATCCTCCAACTCGAGCATGGAATTCACCGCGGCGAAAGCGTCATTCTCGTTGTGCGGGCAGTTTGTGATGAGCCTGCCGTCGAATTCGATTCCGGCCTCGTCGAGGGCGTCGAGATATCCACGCAGTCGCTCGGCCTCACTCCACAGAGACCGGTCGGCCGCCTCCACCAACTGCTCGCGATTCAGCAGTGGAGTGCCGGATGCCGGCCCCCACACAAAGCCGACTCGACGATGTCCCTTGCCGACGAAGTGTCGCACGGCGTCACGGGCGGATTCGCGGTTGTCGATCACAACCGCGTCCAGGTCGAGTCCGTTCACCGTGCGGTCCAGCAGCACGACCGGGATGCCGCGACTGATCGCCTCGGTGATGTGCTCCACTTCGTCGGGCCGCACCGCGGCCGACGAGACAATCATGCCGTCGACTTGTTTGTCCATGAGCACGCCGATTGCGGATCGCTCCGCCGCGAGCGTCTCGTCCGTACTGAGCACGATGGCTGTGTAGTCGGTCGCGTCGCACGCATCGGCGATGCCTCGGATCACGCCCGCGAAGAACGGATTGCTGATGTCAGCGACGACGACGCCCAGGGTTTGGGTCATGCCGGTCGTCATGCTTCGAGCGAGACTATTGGGCCGGTAGCGAAGTTCTTCAGCGGCGGCGAGCACACGGGCCCGCGCTTTGGGGCTCACCGAGCCGTAATTCCCCAACGTTCGCGCGGCCGTAGCCTTGCCGACGCCAGCTGCCGCAGCCACCTCGGCGACAGTGGGCGATGAGACGGCACGTCCTCGATCCGATGCCATGGATGTTCTCCCCGTCCGGTCCGACATGACGTCAATTTAACGGACAACCTCCCCCGATGCTAGCGGCTTACCGCACCTGGCTCGGTCTCCGTCTCGCCGTACGGTTCCGTCTCGCCCTCGCCGGCGCCCAGAGGGCGACCGTGTCCGAACGCTCCATCGACGTAACACTGCGTCGCAGCATGCGCAGCGCCCGCCTCGAGAGCCGACACGAGCGAACGCGGTGTCGCGTCCACTCGCGTGCTCCATCCCGAACGCAGCAGCGAAACCACGAACGCCGCGAGGAAAGCGTCACCGCAGCCCATTGTGTCTGCAATGCCGCGGCGAGGGTCGAGCGGAACGGCCGCCGTTCGGTACACATTCCGACCGTCAAACAGCATCGCACCCAAATCGCCGCGCGTGCCGAGCGCCATTCCGAAACCCCGTCGCACGATGTCACGCAGCAACAACTCCGTTTCGGCTTCCGAAATGTCAGAGCACGACAAGAGCGCGAGGTCAACGTGCGCGGCGACCTCATCCAGGTACGGGCTGGATCGAAAGCGCTTCTCGCTGGAGAGATCGTACGACACGAGAACGTCCAGCCTCGCTAGCTTCGGGAGCTGTGTCTCACTGGTCGAATACACGCTGGAGTGGATGAGGTCGAACTCCGAGATGTAGGCGAGTTCGCTCTCCCCGAGCACCACTGGCTCTCGTACTGTCACGCCCCCGTGGTTGCCACCACGGAAGACTCGTTCGCCACGCATGACTTCAACCTCTGCGATGCCGCTCTCACCGTCACGCACCACGCACCGCGACAGGTCGAGGCCAATGTCGGCCAACTCCGCTTGCAGGAACCGGCCAGAGGCATCTGAGCCGAACGCGCCCAGGTACCCGGCCGAAACCTGCAGCTGGTGGGCAAAGACGGCAAAGTTCACGCAGTTGCCGCCCGGGTAGTCGATGCGCCGATCAACGAACCGGTCGATTACGTTGTCTCCGTAGCCGAGGACTTTCACTAGCGGCACCTTCTTTGCATGGGCACTCTATTCCGGATGCGCGCCGTCGCCGGCCTAGTACTCAACGACGCGGTAATAGCGGCGCAGGGAGAGGTCGTGGTTGCGCACGCGCTCGAGGTGCTTGCTGATCCGACCTGCGACGGTGCCGATCACCAGCGGCGACAGCAGTGCGCGATATTCGTCGTCGATCCCCGGCAGCGGGTAGTCAATCGTGTCGAACACTGACACGTCGTCTGAGTACTTGACGACGAACTTCTGCACACGGTCCATCAGCGGGCGCGTTTCGTCTTCACCCACGAAGAGGATGACGCTCGTGTCCTTCTCAACGAGCTCGAGCGAGCCGTGGAAGAACTCGGCGGCATGAACGCGTGTGGTGTGTAGCCACTGGCACTCTTCCAGCACACACATCGAATAGAGGTAGGTGTACCCCCACACGTTGCCCGAGCCGACAAGGAAGTGATATTCGGTGTCTTTGTGCTTCTCGGCGAAAGACTCGGCTGCCGGTTCGGCCTGCTTGGCCACATCGACAAGCAGAGACGGCAGTAACGCCAGTTGATCGGCGAACTTCTCATAGTTGTCGAACTCGCCGCGGGCCGACATGATCTTGGTCAGAAGCAGCAAAAGTTGCACGTCGTACGAGTGCGCACTCGAGAGGAACACGTGGTCTAGCGCCTTCGCGAAAGGACTCTCGGCTTCGCCCGTGAAACCGAGGGTGTATGCCCCCTTGGACTTGGCGAACTCGATAACCTTGTTGACGTCATCCGTCGTGCCAGTGGCTGAGCCGAACACGGCTAGTGAACCTTCACCGAAGGTCGTGTCTGGCGCGAGGGTGAATTCCGGGCCAATGGCGGAGCGCGCTGGCAGTGCGGAACGGCTGCGCATCAGGTATTCATAGGGCAGCATGTCTGCGTATGAGCCGCCGGAGCCAATGAAATAGACGTTCTGGATGCCGCGCTCAAGCAGAGAATCTGCAACACCTTCTATCTCGGAACGCAACGCTGCTGCGCTGGAGATCTGTTCGAGGAACTCTTCTTCGTTGAATTTGAGCACGTCGTGCACTTCCCTTTCGCTGTGGTCGTCCGGTGCTCTGAGACTTCAAAGTGATACCGGTATCAACCCGATAAGCGTTGCATACCTACGACGGCGGCGTCAAGTCATCTAGCGGAACGGTGCGCATAGCCGCATCGTGACCCCAGGGCAACTCGAGCAGCTGGCGTGGCGACCCGCATACACCCGTCCCTCCTGTTTTCGATCGACCGCAATCGCCACAATTGTGTTTGATAGTGACGTTTTCGCCAGGCGCCCGGCACCGCCGTCAAGCCCGAGCGTCATGAGCGACGCGTGCCGGCACGGGTGTGTGCGGTGGCGCGCACGAGTCCCAGCGAACACAGCAAAGCGCGCCCTGCCGGTGAGATCGAGCCGGGCTCTACATGGTGCACATACTGGGTTGTTATGTTGCGCTCGAACTCCCACTCAATCGACGCGACTGCAACCGCTCAGACCGTATCAAAGGGCATCAACTGCCCAGTCGGTGAACGGAAGCGCGACGGACCACCGGCATCGACACCAAGGTCTCGCGTGCCCGCCGAGATGCTCAGGGCAAGCCCGAACGCCCCGACGGCGACGACGACGACTCGACTCAGCTGTCGCCGCGCACCGGGCGGTCGCGATCGATGCGTGTCCACTGCCCCGACCCCTTGCACGATGCGCCGACACTCCAACGGGCGAGCCGGAACAACTCCCGAGCATACTGAGGCCTCTGCGCGGCACAGAGCCCGGTTTCCGCGCTGTTCGCACGAGGCACACCCCCGATCGGGTGCCGTTCAATTAGTCGGCTTCCTGTCGGAACCCGTCGCTGCGCATCATGAAATTAATGAGAGACGAGGTTCACAATGACGTCTACTTCCCACGACAAGGCGGGCACATATCTGGACTGTCGAACGACGCTGAGTCCGGACCAGGTGCTGAGTATGTCAGAATCCATCGCGCACAAGTTGTTCCAGCGAAGCAACGGCAAACCGGGGCCCGTTAGGAAAGTGGCTCGCGACGCGACTTCCGCGGCCTTCAGCATCAAGAACCTCTTGAATTCCGATTTGATGCGATTTCGGGTGAACGCAACCCCCGCGGATAGCGACACCACCAGTGTCCGAGTGACGATTACCTACTTCACGACGCTGCAGCGCAAGATGATGGGTATTCCGACCGAGCCCAAACGGCTCGGCGGCTGGTTGGCATATTCGACGTTCCTCGAGACCCTTAAAGCATCAATTCAGGACGCCGACGCGTCCGCACGATCGTCCATCGTGGAAGCGGTGGGATAAATGAGCGACGCATTCGGCGCGATCCTCTTCATTGCCCTCATCGTCTTTCTGCTGGTGGGAGTGAACTGGATAATCAGGGTCGGGATACACAAGGCGACTAGACAGATCGGGCCGCAGATAAACCGTCGCTACTACTCATCCGAGGCTGAACGTGTTCGTGCGGAAATGCGAAAGGACCACCCGGATACCAACTCGAACAAGACGGACAATCCGTAACGCATTCTCGAAGCAGGCACGATATGTCTCACGCCCAATCCAACTTTCGGCTGGCGGCAATTTCGGTAGCGCTGGTCGCCGCGACGTTAGTCGTCAGCGGGTGTGTCAATAGGCCGAGCGACGAGGCCAAGGTGGCCAAAGCGAACCATGCCGCTACATCGGCACCCACACCGACTCCGACGCCAACAAAGTCGTCCACACCAACCGGAATCGTGGTGGTAAACGGGTTGTCCGCCCTCGGCATGACGGATGTCAGCGTTGCGACAGTTGATCCAGCCACTGGTGCGGCAGCGGACTGGGCTGATTTCCCGACCGGCAAGAAATCTTCATCGAACAACGGAAACCCGAGCGTCACTATCCGTCCCGGCGTCCCATTGCCGGATGCGGGGATCCTCGGCAACCTGGTGGATCCAACCGACCTGGTCAAACGAATGTTTTCACCAGATTTCAAACTCATCACCGCAAAAATGGCCAACCCGAGCGACAGCGAACTGAACGATGTCGGGTGGGAGAACACAAGCGGCAGGTTCACGGACGTGTCGCAGTACCTGTATTCGCCGGGCGCGTTCGCGACCGTGCCCGAATTCAATGGCGCCCAGTTCAGCCAAGACGGCAACTTCTACTTCACGCAGACCGCCGACGGACAACCGTCCGCCTTCTTCAAGGTGGCCGCGCACGGTGACGCGCCCGTGAAATTAAGCGATTCCGGAACGGACACAGCACCGAAGTTCTGGGTCATGAATCGGAATGGGAACCTGACAGCGTACGACGGGGGCGGCAACTTTCTTGTAACCGAGTTCGCAACCCCAGGCTGGGACCTGCAGGCCAATGATAGGACTTGGGTGTCCGCCACATCGTTTCTCGAAGTCGACAATGACCGGCTCTATTACGTGACGCTGACTGGCCCGCCGGTGCTCGGATTCACAATGGACGATTCGACGGAGCACCCGACTCCGATCACACCGGACAACAGTGGATGGAAGATCTGGTCGGCCGTGCCGTCGCCCGACGGGAGCGCCGCGGCATTCCTCGCACAGTCCTCGACTGGTCAGGTTGGCATTTACACTGTGCCGATAACCGGTGGTACACCGGCGAAGGTGCAGGACAACGGAAGCAC
>DATMTC010000178.1:0-7314 GCA_035565115.1 Microbacteriaceae bacterium
GCGCTGATCGCAGCCTGAACCTTGCCTTCGATGAAGTGCACCCCTGCCTCATTCGGATGCAGCGCACCGAGTTTCAACGCCAGCGTCTGACCGTCCAGTGTCAGCGGCTGACCCTGCGGCGTGGTCGGCGTGACGTGCGGGGCGGACGCGTCCGGCTCGAGCGAGATGCCGTTGATGTACGCGTCCGGGTTATTCGCACACGGGCTGTTGCCGACGGTCTGCTCGAAGGTCGGAATGAACGTCGCCCCGACCGCATCCGCCTGCTGGTGGATCGCCGCGTCGAGCTGGGACTCCAGATCGTGCAGGTATGGCACGTCGATGTCTGTGAATGGATAGCTGTTCTGCGGGAAGGGTGGCTGGCCGGTCCCGATCAGGGAGGTGAAGCATCCGGTGTTCGCCGGAATGTGCGTCGCATCCGGAGCAATTGCCGGATATCCGATCACGAAAATCTTCGCGTTCGGTGCCTTCTGATGGATGACGTCGAACGCGTGCTTGACCGCTGCCGCAACCGCGGGAATCGTGCCGGCCAGATAGTCATGACCGTCGAAGTCATAGAACTGCTTGCAGCTGTCATACGTGGTGAGGGTTGGGCCGGTCGCAGACAGCGCGATGCAGGATGCTGCAACAGGGCCGAACCCGAAGTCGTTGCCGCCGATGGTCACGGTGACGACATCCGTCGACGCGCTCAAAGCATCCGACTGCACCGGCGCGGAATGTCCGGGCTCGGTGACCTGGGGTGTGTCGATGATGTTCGCGGTCACGGCTCCGCTGCATGTTGCATCGGTGAGATTCATCCCGAGCGCCTTCGCGATGAGGTGCGGATAGTTCGCGTCGGCCTGATAGCAGCCCGGCGCAGGGCTGTCGCTGTAAGGAGTGAGGCCGTAGCCCGCCGAATAGGAGTCTCCGAGCGCAACGTAGTTGAGCCCCGTCGTTCCGGATGCGCCTGAGCCGCTCGGAATGACGCTGTCCGGGGCAGCGGCGTGTGCGGCGGCGGCTGCGGATGCTGTGGATGCTGCGGCCGCGAATGTTGCCGGTGCGGCGGCCAGCGCTGCGGACCCGGATGCCAGCGTGATAGTCGTGGCCAGGATTCCGGTCGCAAGCGTCGCGGCGAGGCGCGCAACGAGAGCGGCGAGACGGTGCCGCCGGGCAGACAACGGCATAGAATCCTCGCTTCGCGGCAGAACATGGGTCGGGCCGACGTGGTGCAACGGACGTGTTGCAACGGTCGCCTGGCTACAGCAGTCGCCTGGCAACAGCGTCGCCCGGCAGGGCCCAAAACGACCCTAGCGGTCGGCGGCGCTGTGTGGCGCGCCCTGTTCGGGGGTGGGCTTCGCACTCGGCCCGTCGGATGCTCGAGCACCGACTGGCCGGCGCTGGATGATTGCTTGCGCGGGGCAGCAGCCCCGGCTTCTGGTGTATTCGGCAACTTTCTCACCGTTCTTTCTGCCGAATATTGACGGAAAAAAACCGCTCCCGTAGCGTCCCTAAGCACGGCCCGGCCGAAGGCCCTGCCCTGTGGTTTCGATTCCGCTGGGCCACGTTCCAACGATGGAGGTCTCAACGATGAACAACTCCGAGCACGGATTCGGCTTGCACCGCCGCGCGTTCCTTGCCGCCGTCACCGGTGTGGTGGCAGCGACGGCGCTCCCGGCTGTCGCGGCCCACGCGGCGCCGAGCGAGAATCTGCCGAGCGGTCGATACCCGGCGAACTGGCCGGAACTGGAACCGTACGGCACTGCCGATACGCGCATCGATCTGTGGCCACGGGACGACAACTCGTTCGTCCTTCCGCTCGAACGCAGACCAAGGGATGCGGAGGGCAGCCATGTCTGGATGCGCGACACCTACGTCAACTGCTTCGTCGTGGACGGGCGCCCGATGTATGTCGCCACCGGCACCACCCGCGTTCCCGGGCTCGACAAGGCGGCCCCGTGGAACGACGGCATCTTCGTCTGGGTCTCGTCATCGCTTCGCGGCCCGTGGCGACTGGCCGACACCCTCGGCATCCGGCCCGACGCCGAGCGAGGCAAGGTGTGGTCGCCGGAGTTCGTCGACGAGAACCGCCCGGGACACACGGTCGTGGCTCCATGGCAGGAGTACTGGTACGACGACCAGTTCGGCAAGCGTGGGCAGGTCTGGGCTCCAGAGATCCACTACTTCCACGACACCTGGTACATCGTCGCGTGCATGGGCGACCACTCGCAGAAGGTCGGCTCGTTCATGCTGGTCAGCGAGGGCGGGATCGAGGGCCCGTATCGCCTGGTCGAGGGCAACTTCGAGAAGCCGTTCGGCGATGTCGTCAGCGGCGGGCCGGGCTTCGTCAAGCCCGGTGCCTACTATCACATCGACGGCAGCATGTACTCAGAGGGTGACGACGCGTGGCTGGTGCTGCACAACCACGAGTACGCGAAGTTCCGGGACGATATGGAGGACATCATCCCGACGACGGGCCTTCCGATGTTCCAGGAGTCGCCGTACCCGGTGGAGCCGTATCTGGAAGGCGCATACGTCTTCAATTACGGTGACAAGTACTATCTGCTGCAAGCGGCGTGGGACCGCACGTCGGTGGCGGCCGACGGTAGCGCCCGTTACGCATACGACCCGCCGGCTCCCGGTCGCACGCAGTACCAGTACGACGTGGTCGTAGCGGTGTCGGATTCGTTCGAGGGACCGTACTCGCGGCGCTGGACCGCGGGAGTCGGCGCCGGCCACAACAACTTCTTCGAGGATCACAGTGGCAACGTGTGGGCGACGTTCTTCCGCAACCCCGCTAGCGGCTACTGGTCGGATCCGTCGCGGGTCGACGATACCGCTGTGCCCGGCGTGGTGCAGTTGGAATGGACCGGCCCGGACGGCAATCGCCTGTATGCGCAGCGTCGCTCAGGACGCCAGTGACACGTCGACGACTCGCGGATCGGAGCACATCCATGAAACGCAATCACTTCGCCCGAACGCTCGTCGCTGTCACGGTGAGCGCGGTTCTTGCCGTTGGCCTGCCAGGGGCGGCTGTCGCCGCGGATGCCGGTGGCGACGGTCACATCGCGCCGCTGCCTGCGCTCGGCGCGCTCGGGGCCAACTACAACGAGAACCTCGACACGATGAACTACCGCGAGTTGCGCGAAGCCCGTGCGAGCTGGGTGCGTGGCTTCTACAACATGGCAGAGGCCGATACCGTGCCGCCTGCGCAGAGCCCGACGATCCGGTCGATTCGTGAGGCTCATGATCGCGGCTATCGCGCGGTGCTGAGTCTCAAGTTCAACAAGACAAACGCCCCATTCCCTGCGCCGGGCAGCGCCGCGATGGCAACCGAGTTCGCGCGACTGGACCGCATGCTGCCTCTCGTGCTTGGGACGGCGGACATCGTCACCATCGGAAATGAGCCGTTCATCGAGAGCATGCCCAGCCAACGCGACGAACGACTGAACGTCTTCTACGAGACGGTTGCGCGTCACGTCATCGCGGCCAGGGCGCAGCTATGCGGTGCCGGGTGTGCCACTCACTTGTACATGGGCGCGCTGAATCGACTGGACCTTCCGCAAAATCAGACCGCCGCAGTCGACAGGTTCCTCGCGTTCGCACGCGAGACGCCGGAGATCGAGGGGGTGGATCTTCATCCGCATGTTCCCGACGAGGCTCGGATCGATGCGTTCGTCGATTACGTGCTGCCGCGCCTGCGGCCCGACCAGACCTTCCTGATGACCGAGTTCTCCCTGGTCTGGCACTGGCAGGAGCACATGACCGACCCCATCCCCGCCACGTTCGCCGAGCGCTACGGATACGCCCCTGATACGCAGGTGTGGCAAGTCATCGGCGAAGCGATCGAGCATCCATTCGCCTCGCACAAGTGGAACGACCTGCTCGCGGAGAGTCCGTGGTTCGAGAGCAACAAGCACCTGCTCACTGACGTCATGAGCCGGCTACGAAGCACCGGACGGCTGGCTGTGGCGACCTACGGCTTCGCGCAGATCCCGTCGATGACCTCGAACTGGAACGCAACGAAAGCGCCGTGGCTTCTCAACAGCGTCTACGCCAGCCTGACGGTGCAAACCCGTGGCGAAGGGATGTCGACACCGGGCTACGCGTGGCTCGACGACTTCCGTAAGCTCCAATAGGCCAGAGGCCCCCGCCATGGTTGAAGCGGGATCGCTATGGCGCGATCGGCGCGGAACAGCTCATCAGCCCGTCGGATGTAACACGCCATTCAGGAACGAAGCCAGGTGCGAATCGTACGAGCTCGGATTCACGTTCCAACTCTGGATGTGCCCTGCCTTCGGCACCGGCACGTAGGTCGCGCCGGTCTTCTCCGCGAACTCCTTGCTCTCGGCCGGAGGCACGAGTGGATCGCTGAGCCCCTGGAACAGGATGATCGGCATCGTGAACGCACTGGTCTGGTCGAGCTCGTCGAGCGAGGTCAGGCTGATGTCGGCGCGGGCGCTGACGAAGCCGAGCACAAGTGGCGCGAGCAGGCCGAGTTTCAGGCGGTTCGCCTGATTGTCGAGCACGCCTGACCAGTTGAGCACCGGCGCGTCAAGCACCATTCCGATGACCCGGTCGGCATCCTTCGACCGATGGATGAACTGGGTGACGATGCTGCCACCCATCGAGTCCCCGTACAGAATGAACTTCTGCGCGCCTTGCGACTTGGCGTATTGCACCGCGGCATCCAGGTCACGCCATTCCGTATCGCCGAGGTGGAACAGGCCGTCCTGGCTTTTCGGGGCGCCGACGTCGTTGCGGTATGTGATGTACAGCGACGGGATGCCGGTGGCCGCGATCGTGGGCATCGGGCGCAGGCCGCCCTGGCGTTTGCCGTCGATGCCGTGCACGAAGATCAGCCAGGTGCTGCCGGCGCCATCCACTTGCCATGCCGGCATTTCGCCGAGCTGCCCGTCGATGTCGACGTTCTTGTACGGGATGCCGAGGCTCGATTTCGGGTCGCTGCCCCAGACATCCGGGTCGAGTTGCACCTTGGTGCCAGCGGTCAGCGTGCCTGAGACGGATGAAAGCGGCCTGGTCACCGTGTTCTTGGTCGTCGCGCTGATGTTGCCGACGATCGCGCGGCCGCCCGGGTAGACGAGGCCGTACTCGCCGACGCGCAACGTGCTCTTGCGGCGTTGCAGAACGACCTCCGCGGTGCCGTTTGCGGCCGTGTTGACCTTCACGACGGTTCCAGCGGCGGTCGTGATGTCGTGATGCGGCTTGAGCAGCACGCCGGATGCGCCCCACGCGATGCCGACCGGCACGGCGATCAGCAGAACGACGACAACGATTCCGACGGCGATCAGCCAGCGGCGACGCAGCTTGCGTCTGTGCGCTTGTGCGTCGCGCGTGTTTGGGTCGTGCTGTCGCTGCTGCTGCGTTTGCTGTTGTTCCTTGAGCGCGTTTCCGTCGTGAGTGTTTCCCCCATGAGCCACCTTGGTACTGTATCGGTCGCCGGTCTCTGAGCTTGCCTGTCTGCAACATGAGCGTCGTCGCTTCGACGGGCTCAGCGACCGAAAGCGCCCTCGGCGCCCAATATGCTTGTTGAATGTTTGTCGATCTCCCCGAGCATGAGCTGCGCACATACACAAGCGACCAACGTGATCCAGAGGATTTCGACGCATTCTGGGCGGACACACTCGCCACCTCGCGCGCGGCAGGCGGGGACGTCGTCGTCACACTGGTGCAGACCGGGCTGACCACGGTCGAGGTCTACGACGTGACCTTCCCCGGCTACAACGGCCAGCCGGTCAAGGCGTGGCTGAAGGTGCCGGCGGGAGTCACCGCGCCGCTGCCGACCATCGTGCAGTTCCAGGGTTACGGCGGCGGTCGCGGCCACGCCCTCGAGAACCTGCTGTGGGCATCCGCTGGGTTCGCCCATTTCTTCATGGACACGCGCGGACAGGGCTCGTCGTGGAGCACCGGAGACACCCCGGATCCGGATGGCACTGGCCCGCAGTTCCCCGGCTTCATGACGCGCGGCATTGACGCGCGCGAGACCTATTACTACCGCCGCGTATTCACCGACGCAGTGCGAGCGGTGGATGCTGCCCGCTCGCTCGACATCGTCGACTCGGCGCGCGTTGTGGCTCTTGGCGGAAGCCAGGGTGGCGGGATCGCGCTGGCGGTGGCCGGCCTGGTGCCGGATCTGGCAGCGGTGTTCCCTCGTGTTCCGTTCCTCTGCGACTTTCCGCGGGCGACGGTGATCACGGACAACGATCCGTACAAGGAGATCGGCCGCTACCTCGCAATTCACCGCGGCAAGGTCGGGCAGGTGCATCAGGTGCTTGGCTACTTCGACGGTGTCAACTTCGCCAAGCGTGCGAATGCTCCCGCGTGGTTCTCGACGGCGCTGATGGATCCGACCTGCCCGCCGTCGACGGTGTTCGGTGCCTTCAACAACTACGGCGGCGAGAAGCAGATCGTGGTGTGGCCGTATAACGGGCACGAGGGTGGCGCCATCGAGGATGACCTGCGCGCGCTGACTGCGCTTCGCACGCTGTTCGCCTAGCCGCACGCCGGCATCCCCATCGAATGTCGGACCCCGCACATACCCTTTCTTCATCAACCTCGTAACGCTCGTGCCGCGACGACGAAAGAGGTATTTCGATGAAAGTGTTTGTTGCAACCAGTGCCAACCAGGGCGCCCGCGCGCATGACGAGATGAGCTGCATCGAAGGCGAACTCGTGTGGATGGTCGCACCGTGCCCGCTGAGCCTGCGATACCCCAATGGGCCGTGCAGTTGCGGGCGCACATTCCGCGGAATGTATTCGGATGGCTGGACCACCACCGCTGTGGTGCGCGACGTCGAAGGGCTCACGCGCGAAGATTACGAAACCGCACTGACGGCGAGCCACGACAATCGTCCAGGCTGCACTTGTCCCTTCGATGCGGCCGCGATGGTCGATGAGCTGATCCGAAGTGCGGCTGCCTGGCCGGTGGGAACCGTGGTGGGCAGACGGCCGCAGCGAATCATCGAGCGCGATCGAATGGCAGCGTGAGGTGCGCTGCCGTCACCTGACGCCGGGCTAAGCGTCGGCGGCTCGACGCGACGGATGCGCGGCTCGGACGAGTTAGACGACCTGCAGCACCGGGGCGATCGTGCGCGTGCGCGCTCCCTCGTATGCGGCGAGGATGATGCCGAGCACCTCGATGCCTTCCTTCTCGGTGTGCAGTGGTCGTGTTCCGCCGAGCAGACTGTCCGCGAAGTGCTCGATCTCTGCCGCGAACGTCTCAACTGGCTCGAAATCGAATGTCTCGCTCGTGCCGTCACGCAGGGTGAGCGTCAGGGATGTGCCGTCGCTGTTGATCGAGCCCAACTCGCCCACCGCCGA
>DATMTC010000179.1:0-2201 GCA_035565115.1 Microbacteriaceae bacterium
CGTGCAAGCGATCGCGGCAAAGGTCTTCGGTCGCGACCAGTAGCCTGAATGCGTGACTGAAACACCCCCGACCACACCCGAGTTGACGACGCACGGTGTGGGCCCGTGGCAGGGCGAGCGGCCGACGGATGCGCGCTACGATCCCGAGCTGCTCGAGCGCGGCGACACGCGGAACGTCGTCGACAAGTACCGCTACTGGACTATGGACGCGATAGTCGCCGACCTCGATGCTAAGCGATTTCCGTTCCATGTCGCGATCGAGAACTGGCAACACGACATGAACATTGGATCGATCGTGCGCAGCGCGAACGCGTTCGCCGCGCAGACCGTGCACATTGTCGGCAGAAGACGCTGGAACAAGCGCGGCGCAATGGTCACCGACCGCTATCAGCACGTGCATCACCATGACACGGTTGCCGAACTCGTCGAGTGGGCGCGCGCCGCATCCATGCCGATCATCGCGATCGACAACGTGCCGGGCAGCGTGATCATCGAGACGTTCGCGTTCCCCGAGCGCTGCGTGCTGCTGTTCGGGCAAGAGGGGCCAGGGCTTTCGGATGCTGCGATAGAGGCAGCGGATGCAGTGGTCGAGATCAGTCAGTTCGGTTCGACCCGATCGATCAACGCGTCAGCGGCCGCGGCGATCGCCATGCACGTCTGGATTGAGCAGCACGCCGGTCTGCGCTGACCGTCATCGCGGTGGGCCGGATTCTTCGGCGATGCGCGTGATGTCGTCAGCGCCGAGCAGGTACAATTCCGTGCCGTCGTCCGGCCCCGTTGCCGCGATGAACGTCGCGCGCGGGGAGCCTGTCAGCGGCAGGTCGATCAGCGCGAATCCGGCGCCGACCGTCGCCCGCTCGTACCCGGCCGGGGCGATCACGTCGCTGGTGTTCGTGACGCCTGGAGCAACAACCACCGGAATGCCCGCGGCCTCTGCCGCAAGCCCGTGGTGATAGTGACCAGACAAGATCAGGCGCACATCTGCCGCGGCGCACACCTCGAGAATGGCAGCCGGATGCTGCAGCTCCAGTGTCGCAAGCAGCGGTGTGCTCGCAGGAACGGGTGGGTGGTGTAGCACGACGACCGTGCCGTGTTCGGCCGGGTCGGCCAGCGTCGAGCGCAACCACTCGAGCTGCCCGGCATCCACGTCACCGTAGCCGAATCCGGGAACGGAACTGTCCAGCTGCACGATGCGGTATCCGTCGACCGCGATCACCCCGGTGCGCGCGCCGATCTCGGCCTCGAAGCCGTCGCGCAGGTCATGGTTGCCCATCACGTAGACGACGGATGCTCCGCGTGCCTTCGCCCACGGGTCGAGTTCGGTCCTGAGTCGCCGATAGGATTCCGGGCTGCCGTCATCCGACAGATCGCCGGATGCCACGACCACGTCGACGGCATCGAGGGCAGCAGCACGATCCAACACGCGGCGCAGCGCTGCGCGGGTGTCGACGACTCCGTGGTGCAACGTGTGGTCGCCGAACAGGTGGGTATCTGACAGGTGCAGGATGCGCAGTCCTCGTTCATTCGTCGTCACGCGCCCACCCTATCGATGCCCGCCGACGTGCGCCGACGTGCGCCGCCGAGGGGGCGGCGGGCGATCAATGCGCCGAACGGAGGGTCCGGAGGCCCGTGCGAATTTCGTCGACCAGGATCTCGGGCTGCTCGAAGGCTGCGAAGTGTCCGCCCTTATCGGCCTCGCCGTAGTGAATCAGGTTGGTGTATGTGTCTTCGATCCAGCTTCGTGGCAACCGCGGGATGTCGCGGGGGAACACGGTCACGGCGACCGGCAACGTGAGCTTCGGGCCGGCGAAGCTGCCGGACCTGTTCTCCCAGTAGATGCGGCCGGATGATGCGGCGCTGTTCGTATACCAGTAGAGCGAGATCGCATCGAGCATGTCATCGGTGCTGAGTGCGTCTTCGGCGAGCCCGTCGTTGTCCGTCTTGGATTGAAACTTCTCGTAAATCCAGGCTGCCTGGCCGGCCGGGGAGTCCGCCAGGGCGAATCCGACGGTCTCGGGCTTCATGCCCTGAAGGTGGTTCGATCCGCCGAGTTCGTCGGTGTACAGCGCGAGCGTGTCAACGGCGTGGCGTTCTTCTGGCGACAAATCGTCCGGGATCTTCGCGGGGAATGCGTATTGCGTGTTCAAATGAACCCCGAGTAGCCCCTCAGGCCGCATCGCGCCGAGAGCGGTGGTCACGAC
>DATMTC010000180.1:0-2693 GCA_035565115.1 Microbacteriaceae bacterium
CGCGCCACCGCCGCAGCGAACGGCGTCGCCGACCGTGTGACCGTGGTGCGCGACGACGCGCTGTCGACCCGGCCGGACGCATCCGCCGAACTCATTCTGCTGAACCCGCCGTTTCATCTCGGCTCATCCGTGCACGCGGGCGCCGGTCTGAAACTCATCGAAGACGCCGGCAGGGTGCTCGCTCCCGGTGGCGAGCTGTGGACGGTGTTCAACTCGCACCTGGCGTATCAATCGGCGCTGCGCCGTGTCGTCGGGCCGACGCGGCAGGTCGGGCGCAACGCGAAGTTCACGGTCACCGTCTCGACGAAGAGCGAGGGCGCTGCTCCACGTGAGTAGTGCGTTAATGCACCACTCGCGCACGGGAACCGCAGTTTTGCACGACTGAGCGCAGTTTCCCACCCCCGGCAACGGACGGCGTCTATCAGACAGCGCCGACGACGTACAGTGAGTACGTGAAGGCACTCTATAAGGCGCACAACGCCGCGGGCCTTGAACTCGTCGAACGGCCAGAACCCATCGCCGGTGCAGACGAAGTCAAAATTCGCGTGCTGCGCACAGGCATCTGTGGCACCGACTTGCACATCCAGCGCTGGGACGACTGGGCGGCATCGGCCGTGAAGACCCCGCTCATCCCTGGCCACGAATTCTTCGGCGAGGTCGTCGAGGTCGGGCCGCTCGTGCACGATGTCGTCGTGGGTGACAAGGTCTCCGGCGAGGGCCATATCGTGTGCGGGATGTGCCGCAACTGTCGCGCAGGCAGGCGGCAGATGTGCATCCGAACCCAGGGCCTCGGCGTGCAGCGCGACGGCGCGTTCGCCGAATACCTCACGCTGCCCGGCACGAATGTGTGGGTGCATCACGAGTCGATCGAGCCGGAGGTCGGCGCCATCTTCGACCCGCTCGGCAACGCCGTGCACACGGCGCTCGCATTCCCGATCGTCGGCGAAGACGTGCTGGTGAGCGGATGCGGTCCGATCGGACTGATGGCCATCGCAGTCGCGCGGCACGTCGGCGCGCGATTCATCGTCGGAACGGACATCAGTGCACCGCGGCTCGAGATGGCAAAACGGATGGGCGCGGACTTCACCGTCGACGTCTCGCGCGACCCGATCCGGCATGCGCAGGATGCGTTGCGGATGCGCGAGGGATTCGACGTCGGATTCGAGATGAGCGGCGCGGCATCCGCTCTGCCGAGCATGATCGAGAACATGAACCACGGCGGCCGCATCGCCATGCTCGGGCTGCCATCGGCGCCGATCGCAATCGACTGGGGCACCGTGGTCACCCACATGCTTACCTTGAAAGGCATATACGGCCGCGAAATGTTCGAAACCTGGAATGCGATGGGCGCGATGCTGCAGACAAGTGCAGAGTTGCGAGCGGCGATTGCATCGATCATCTCCGACCGGATGCCTGCAGCCGAGTGGGAGGTTGGTTTCGCCACGGCGGCAGCCGGCGGAGTCGGCAAGGTGATTCTGGACTGGACGGCAGTCTAAACACAAACGGTTGAAGGATCGGAGCATCGATGTACGGAGCATTCAAGGAACACGTGGCCGGCGAGTTGGCCGAGATCGAGCAGGCCGGCCTCACTAAGCGCGAGCGTGGCATCCGCGGGCCGCAGCAGACCCTGATCACCGCGGACGGCGCGCCCGTTCTGAACTTCTGCGCCAACAACTACCTCGGGTTGGCGGACGATCCGCGGCTCGTGGCAGCGGCCAAGACCGCGCTCGATGAGTGGGGCTACGGCATGGCGAGCGTGCGGTTCATCTGTGGAACGCAGGAACAGCACCTCGAACTCGAGCGTCGCGTCTCGCAGTTTCTCGGCACAGAGAAGACCATCCTGTTCTCCTCGTGTTTCGACGCGAACGGAGGCGTGTTCGAGACGCTGTTCGGCGCCGAAGACGCGATCATCTCCGATGCCCTCAATCACGCCTCGATCATCGACGGCATCCGGTTGTCGAAAGCGCGACGGCTGAGATATGCCAATCGCGACATGTTCGATCTCGAAGCACAGCTGAAAGCCGCAGCGGATGCTCGCTTCCGCGTCATCGTCACGGACGGCGTGTTCTCGATGGACGGATACTTCGCGCCGCTTGACGAGATCTGCGACCTGGCAGACACGTATGACGCGCTGGTGTTCGTCGACGACTCGCACGCGGTGGGGTTCATCGGCGAACACGGACGAGGGACGCCAGAGCGCCTCGGCGTTGCCGACCGGGTCGACATCTACACCGGCACGTTCGGCAAGGCGCTTGGCGGAGCATCCGGCGGTTACGTCTCGGCGCGGGCCGAGATCGTCGATCTGCTGCGGCAGCGCGCCCGGCCGTATCTGTTCTCGAACACGCTCGCCCCGTCGATCGTGGCTGGGACTCTCGCCGCACTCGATCTGCTCGAGGGCTCGGGCGAGCTGCGGCGGAAGCTCCGCGACAACGCTGCACTGTTTCGCCGACTGATGACGGATGCCGGCTTCGACCTTCTCGAAGGCGAGCATCCGATCGTGCCCGTCATGTTCGGCGATGCTGCGCTCACCGCGCGGATCGCCGACGAGATGCAGAAGCGCGGCGTGTATGTGACGGCGTTCAGCTATCCGGTCGTGCCGCGTGATGCGGCGCGCATCAGGGTGCAGCTGTCTGCGGCGCACACGGACGACGAGATTCATCGCTGCGTTGACGCGTTCGTCGCCTCCCGCGCCG
>DATMTC010000181.1:0-14171 GCA_035565115.1 Microbacteriaceae bacterium
GGGTCTGCGCAGCGCCGCGATCAGCGCGACCCCTGCGACAGACAACCTGTCTGTTGCCAACGCCGACGTGCAGAAGGCCCTCACCGATACGACTTTGCCGCGCGGAGCATCCGCTTCGATCGGTGGCGTGAGCGCCAGCCAGTCGGATGCCTTCTCGCAGCTCGGTGTGGCCCTGCTCGCGGCCATCCTGATCGTGTATGTCGTGATGGTCGCCACGTTCCGCTCGCTGCGGCAGCCGTTGCTCTTGCTCGTGTCGATTCCGTTCGCTGCCACGGGTGCCATCGCACTGCAGGTGATCTCGGGCATCCCACTCGGGGTTGCGTCGCTGATCGGTGTGTTGATGCTCATCGGAATTGTGGTCACGAACGCGATCGTGCTCGTCGACCTGGTGAACCAGTATCGACGGCGAGGCATGAGCGTTCCGGATGCTGTCGTGCACGGTGCGTCGCGCCGGTTGCGGCCGATCCTGATGACGGCCCTTGCCACGATCTTCGCGCTTCTGCCGATGGCGGTTGGGCTCACAGGTCACGGCAGCTTCATCTCGCAGCCGTTGGCGATCGTCGTGATCGGCGGGCTTGTGTCGTCGACACTGTTGACGCTTGTCGTGCTGCCGACGCTGTACAACCTGGTCGAGGGTGCTCGCGAGCGGCGCATCGCGCGGCGGGCGAAGCGGGCTGCCCAATCGGGCCGTGAGCCCGCAGCCGTGGCCGGCCGCTGAGCGTGTCCTGACGTCATCTCGGCGCATCCAGTAGCGTCGAGACATGTGGATTCGGGATGCGACGCCAGGCGACTGGCCGCAGATCTGGCCGTTCCTTCGCGAGATCGTGGCGGCGGGGGAGACGTATTGCTGGCCGACGGACACGACCGAGGATGCCGCGAAAGCGTGGTGGATGGTCAAGTCGGGCGGGCGGGTCTTCGTTGCTGTGGACGAGGTCGGCACGGTGGTCGGCACCGCAGAATTGCACCCGAATCAGCTTGCTGCCGGTTCGCACGTGGCCAACGCGGGATTCATGGTGGATCCCGCACACAGCGGCAAAGGAATCGGGCGCGCCCTGGCAGCGCACGTGATCGAAGCCGCGAGAGGCGACGGATACCGAGCGATGCAGTTCAACGCGGTCGTCGAGACCAACTCGAATGCGGTGCGGCTGTGGCAATCACTGGGCTTTGAGATTCTCGCGACTGTGCCTGAAGCGTTCAAGCATCCGTCGCTCGGCTTCGTCGGGCTGCACGTGATGCACAGAACGCTGAACCGCATCTAGGCTCGACACATGCCAACACCCGACTTCATCCTGAGCCTGCGCGAGAAGATCGGAACGCATCCGCTCTGGTTGAGCGGTGTGACCGCCGTCATCCTGCGCGGCGAGGGCGCCGACCGGGAGACACTGCTGGTGCGGCGGGCCGACAACGGATGGTGGACGCCGGTGACCGGCATCATCGACCCTGGCGAGCATCCGGCTGTCGCGGCTGAGCGGGAAGCACTCGAAGAGGCCAGCGTCGTCGTGGTCGCGGAACGACTCGCTTCCGTCGGAGTCGTCGCGCCGATGGAATACTCGAACGGCGACCGCGCGCAATACCTGGACATCGTATTCCAGTGCAGGTATATATCCGGAGCAGCCGCGGTCGGTGACGATGAGAACACCGAGGTGCGCTGGTGCCGACTCGACGACCTGCCCGAGCTGGTGCACGACTTTCGCGAACGCATCTTCTTGGCGGCAGACGGTGGACCAGAGGCGGCCTTCCGGCGCTGACCTGCGCACGCCGCGCTCGCGCCCACGCCCACGCCCACGTCCGTTACGCCCGGTCGACGGCCTCTTCGATCGACACAGCGGCAGCCTGGCGCATGCGGCGCCGGGAAACCAGCGATGTAGTCAGTTCGACGATGAAGCCGAGCGAGATGGCGATGACGATGCCGACGCCGGCACCGATCAGCGGATGCTCGTGGGCCCAGCTTCCTGCCAGCAGGCCGATGCCGATCGAATACGCCGACCAGCACGCTCCGGCGAGTATCGCGAGCGGAATGAACCTGCGAAGCGGGAATCGAGTTGCTCCTGCCGTCATGTTCACGGCGATCCTGCCGACTGGCACATAACGCGCGGTCAGGATCAGGAACACGGCCCTGCGATCAAGCCCGCGACGCGCCCAATCGAGCGTGCGCACCACACGCGGGCGGCGCATCCATGCGAAGCGATCTGTGCCGATTGAGCGCCCGATGAGAAAAGCAATGGTGTCACCAATGGCCGCGCCAACAGCCGCAATCACGCCGATGATGAGCGGGTTCGGGCTGCCGGTCGCCGCACCGATCGCTGCAGCCGCCACCACGACGGTTTCGCTTGGCACAGGCGGAAAGAACCCGTCGATCACGACGAGCGCGAACAGAAGCAGATAGATCACGGGCGACGAGATGGTGCTCAGCACGAACTCCTGCACTGCCTCCATGCGCACCTGCTCCTTTCGCAGTTCAAGCGTATGAAGAGTTTCGGCCGTGCGATATCCCCCGAAAGAACCATTCACGCGTCCTACCCGAGGTCTACGCGCATGCATCTGTGGCCAATCCGGGATCTCAGACGACCCGTGCCGCACCGCTCTGCCGCCGCGAGCGCGAGCTTGCTAGCGTCACGAATATGACTGCGCTCTCTCACGATCCGCTTTGGCCGCGCACCGGTGATTTTCCGGCGCCGGATGCCGTCGGCACCGCCACGCTCGACGTCGCACTCCTTGGCATTCCGACCTGGCGTACCTCGCTGTCCGCGACTGCTGCCGGGCAGACGCCCGCCGCGATCAGGGCTGCGCTGAGGTACTACGCGGCATTTGTGTCTCCCGACCGCGGCGTTCACGACGGTGTTGGCTTCGAGAATCTCGCTGTTGCTGATTTCGGTGATGTCGACGAGCCGGACGGCGACGCTGGTGAGCAGCGCGCAACGCAACTCATGGCCATGGCAGCCGGCCGAGCATCCGTGGTCGTCGCGCTTGGCGGGGACAACGCGCTCACGGTTCCCGCCGCGCTTGGCGCATGGGGGGATGCGGTCGGCACGGCGGGCCTTGTGACTCTCGACGCGCATCACGACCTGCGCGATGGCGTGAGCAACGGATCGCCCGTTCGTCGGCTCGTCGAGGCCGGACTCGCCGGCGATCGGATCGTGCAGGTCGGCATAGCGGACTTCGCCAATTCCGCGGAGTATTCGGCGCGCGCACGGGACATCGGCATCACCATCGTGCACCGCGACGAACTGCACCGCCGGCCGATGGCCGATGTGATGGCGGAGGCGCTCGAGATCGCCGGGTCGGCCGGCGGCCCGATCCACGTCGACCTCGATGTGGACGTCTGCGATAGGTCGGTCGCACCTGCCTGCCCGGCAGCGGTGCCTGGCGGTCTCGCCGCGCACGAGTTGCGTGCGGCAGCGCGAGCCGCTGGCGCGCATCCGCAGGTTCATTCCGTCGACATCGCCGAGATCGACGCGACGGCGGATGCCCCAGACGGCCGAACCGTGCGGCTTGCGGCACTCAGTGTGCTTGAGATCATGGCGGGAGTCGCCCTGCGCTGACGCGAACTCGCAACTCACGGGATACTCGTACACGTGCCAAACGAGAATCACACCACCGCCGTGCAGTCCCAGGCGACCGCGCCAAGCCTCGACGGTCGCCGTTTCGTCATGGAGTCCTCGACGAACAGTGCGGTCGACGCCGCGAACCCGTCGCGGTTCCACTACAACGAGCGTGACGGCGTGATCTGGGGCGAGTACCACGGCGACACCGTCACGTTCGGGCGGTTCGTAGGAACACGCGTCGGGGACGAGTTGACCGTGTCATTCGTGCACGTGATGCAGGATGACGGATCCGTTGTGTCAGGCACGGGCGGCAGCGTCGTCGAGTTGGCCGGCGGCGACATCCGTCTGATCGAGAGGTTCACCATCGGCGACGTCGACCACGTCAGCGTCTGCGTCGAGTACTGACCCGCGCGGCCCGTCGAGGGCTCACTCTCGTGGCAGCTCACTTCGCCCATTTGCCGCACTGGTGAACCGAGTCATTCCCAGCCGCACCGATTCGTGCGAACGATCCGGAATGTCAGACGGCAGCACGAACGGCTTGTGCACCACCTCGTCGAGCACGACAACGCTGACCACGGATTTCACCTCGGGGCGAGCGGCAACAACCCCGGTGACGAAATCGTGCACACCACCGATGTCCACCGATCGCACGATCAGCATCGCATCGTGCTCGCCGGTGGTGACGCAGCAGTACTCGACATCCGGCATGCGCAGGATGCCCTCTCTGAACCTGTGCCAGCTTTGCGGATGCACCGTCACGAAGACGAGCGCGCAGATCGACAGTCCGACCGCATCCGGGTCGACCTGAGCCGAGAATCCAGTGATGATCCCTGCAGTCGTCATCTGCTCAACCCGGTTGTACACGCTCGCCCGCGACAGATTCACGCGCTCGGCAAGCGCTGCCATCGAAATGCGACCGTTTTCGCGAAGGACCTCCAGAATGCGCAGGTTCGCATCGTCGAGCGCCCACGACTTTTGTCCATCGAGAGGCTGCCTCGCTGGCTCCGAACTGAACATAATTGCTCCCAATCGCCATGCAGGTCGAAATACGTCTACAGTATCCGGCCTGTGACTTCAGAATGCGCGCCATTGTGCCAATCTTTTGTGATCCCGTCTACTTCACTCGCATCTTGGAGGCTCCATGGCGCTCCGCCCCGCTAAAACCCGAATCGCTGCCGGTCTCGTCGCCGTCGCGCTCACCGTGCTCGTCGCCGGATGCTCGTCAGGCAAGACGGCCGATGGCGCGTCGAAGACGCTCACGATCGACAAGACATTCGATCTGAAGACTGCCGACCCTTCTCGCATGTACGAGCCGACGGGCGAAATGGTCGACAAGGCGCTCTACGAGACGCTGCTCACCTTCAAAGGCGGCGATGTCTCAAAGGTGGTCCCCGGTGTCGCGAAGCTCGACGAGTCAGCGGACGCGAAAACGTTCACCCTGACGCTCACGGGCACGCACACGTTCTCCGACGGTTCCAAGATGAGCGCGGATGACGTGGTCTTCTCCCTGAACCGTGTGATCGGGTTGAAGGGCAACCCGTCCTTCCTGCTCGACGGCGTGACCGTAACGAAGAAGGACGACAAGACCGTTGTGCTCACCACAAAGGTGCCAACGCCCGCTCTGCCCGCTATCCTCGCCAACCCGGCCCTCGGCATCCTGAACTCGAAGGTCGTCAAGGCGCACGGCGGCTCGACGACGACAAGCGACTCGGCCGAGAAGTACCTCAATAAAGAGTCAGCCGGGTCTGGCCCGTACGTTCTCTCATCACTGAACCTGTCGTCGAAGGTGGTGCTAACGGCCAACCCAAAGTACGACGGCACGAAGCCGACATACGACCGGGTCGTGATCCAGAACGTCGAAGGCGCTACCCAGAAGATCAACGTTCAGGGCGGAAACGCGGATGTCGCGCTCGACCTCTCAGGAACCCAGGCGAAGGGCCTGAGCGGCTCGGTAAACGTCTCGAGCACACCGTCGGCGAACATGATCTTCCTGCTGCTGAACCAGAATCCGGCCATCTCGAAGATCACAAGCAACCCTGATTTCGTGAAGGCGGTCAAAGAGGCGATTGACTACAAAGACCTCGTCTCGATCGCAGGCGCAGGCACCTCGCAAGCCAGCGGCGTCATCCCAAGCGTGCTTCTCGGCGCGCTTCCTGAGTCCGGCGCGCTCGCCCAGGACAAGGCCGCGGCTAAGGCGGACCTGGCAAAGAGCGGGTACGCGGGAGAATCCATCGCACTGAGTTTCCCGAGCGACCTCACGCTGAATGGTCTTGAGTTCCCCACGCTTGCCCAGCGCATCCAGTCGCAGTTGAAGGCAGCGGGCATCAACGTGGACCTGGCGCCTGCGCCGGTTGCGACCGAGCTGGATGCTTACCGCAACGGAACCGAGAAGATCGGCCTGTGGTACTGGGGTCCTGACTATCCCGACCCGAGCGACTACCTGGTCTTCACGCCGGGCAACGTCGTCGGACTGCGCTCCGGCTGGGCGGCGGGTGCAAACCCGGCCATCTCGTCGCTTGCAGACAAGGCGGCGGCCGGCGGAAGCGTCGCCGAGCGCAAAACCCAGTTCCAGGACCTGCAGAAGGCGCTCAACGAATCTGGCCCGTTCATCCCGCTTCTGCAGCCGGGCAACAACATCGCATCCTCTGCGAAGGTGACAGGGGTCGTCTACAACTCGGTATGGACGATCGATATCGCTGCGCTCGGCCGCAAATAGCTGATTCATGACAGCAGCAACGTCTGTCACGAAACCGTCACGGGGCCGCCAACGCGCGGCGGCCCGTGATGGTGCGAACGGGCATCCGTTCCTGCGCTATGCGCTGCGGCGAGTGATCACGTCGCTGCTGTTGATCGTCGGCGTGACACTCGTGACGTTCGTGCTCACGAACCTGGTGCCGGGCGATCCGGTCGCTGCGGCGCTCGGGCAACGCGCCGCAGAGGACCCGGCGATCGTCGCCCGGTTCCGCACCGAGTACGGCTTGGATCAGCCGTTGTGGTTGCAGTACTTCACGTACCTCGGAAATCTGCTGCACGGCAATCTCGGTGTTTCGACGACAACGCATAATCCGGTGACATCCGATCTCGCGGCAGCTCTGCCCGCGACGCTCGAGATCGCGGTAAGCGCGATCATCCTCAGCGTGATGATCGGCGTCGTGCTCGGTACGGTCGCTGCGTATCGCCGCGGCAAGGTCACGGACCACGTGCTCCGCGTTGTGTCGCTGGCCGGGCTGAGCGTTCCAACGTTCTGGCTTGCGCTGGTGCTCTATTACGTCTTCTATTTCCAATTGCATATCGCGCCCGGCTCCGGACGGCTGAGTTCGGACTTCAACACGCCGCCGACGGTCACCGGTCTTTACACGATCGATGCGCTCTTCGCCGGCCAGCTCGACACCTTCCTCGATGCTGCAGCGCACCTGTTTCTGCCCGTGCTGGTGCTCACGCTCTACACGGTCGGCCTGCTCACCCGGTTCGTGCGAACCGCGGTTCTCGAGATTCTCGATCAGGATTTCGTGCGAGCCGCCCGGGCGAAGGGGCTGCCAACCAGAACTGTCGTGTGGAGCTACGTGCTGCGCGGGGCAAGCGTTCCCGTTCTCACCGTCGTCGGGCTCGCCTTCGGCAGCCTGCTCAGCGGAACGGTGCTCGTCGAGGCCGTATTCTCCTGGCCGGGCATCGGCAGTTATGCGTACAACGCGGCATCCCACCTCGACCTGCCAGGCGTGATGGGTGTCGGCCTTCTGATCGGTGTGATGTATCTGCTCGTCAACCTTGCCGTGGACTTGTTGTATGGCGTGATCGATCCGCGAGTGAGGCTGGCATCGTGACCCGCGAGAAGACGCTCGACGACCAACTGGATGCCGCGGGCATCGTCGGCCTGCCGCTGCGGCGTCGTCGTCGTCGGCTGAGTCTGGGGCGCTGGTCGGCACCACTGGGCATCGCGGGCGCTGTCGTCGCAGTGGCCTGGATCGTGGTCGCCGTCATCGCTCCGCTGATCGCCCCGCACGATCCGCTCGCCCAGAACCTGCCCGTTTTGCAGCCCCCTGGACACGGAACGCTGATGGGAACGGATGCGCTCGGCCGCGACGTCTTCTCTCGTCTGCTCGCGGGTGCGAGCGTGACGATTCCACTCTCCCTGCTTCTTGTCGGCATGTCCGTGCTGATCGGTGCGATCCTCGGTGCGATCGCCGGATTCTTCGGCCGCGGCATCGACGAGGTCATCATGCGCATCACCGACCTGGTGATGGCGTTCCCCACGGTGATCCTCGCAATGGTCGTCGCAGCGGCGCTCGGTGCTTCGCTGTTCAACGCCGTGCTCGCAGCCCTGATCGTGTCGTGGCCGTCGTACGCGCGCCTGACCCGCGGCCTCGTGCTCGGGCTGCGCTCGTCGAACTACGTGATCTCGGGGCAACTGCTCGGCTTTTCAGCATTCACGTCGTTGCGTCGTGACGTTGCGCCGAACATCGTCGGCCCGATCCTGGTGCTTGCCAGCCTCGACATCGGCACCGCCATCCTGCTGCTATCCGGGCTGTCGTTCCTCGGCCTCGGCGCCAAACCGCCAACGGCCGAGTGGGGGTCGATGGTGTCGGATGCGATCCACAACTTCGACGCCTGGTGGCTCGGCGTGTTCCCCGGGCTGGCCATCCTCACCGTCGTGATCGCATTCAACCTGGTCGGCGACGCCCTTCGCGATGCGCTCGACCCGACGTCGAACACCCTGCGCGGCGGGGGGACAACGCTGTGAGTGTATTGACAATCAGCGACCTGCGCATCAACCTGAAGACCGCGGATGGCCACAGGACGATCGTCGACGGCATCGATCTGTCGCTCGAGGCCGGCCGGGTGCACGGACTCGCAGGCGAGTCCGGCTCTGGCAAGACGTTGACCGCCCTCGCGGTGCTCGGCCTGCTGCCGGAGTCGATGACAACGGCAGGCAGCATCCGACTCGGCGGAGACGTCGAATTGGTCGGCGCTTCGCGGCAGGTGCTCGGCGCCGTGCGCGGCAAGCGCATCGCGATGGTCTTTCAGGATCCGTCGACAAGCCTGCATCCGCAGATCAACATCGGCAGGCAGTTGACCGACCATGTGAGACACCACCTCGGGCTGAGCAAGGCGGATGCGCGCGAGCGGGCCATCGCGCTGCTTGAGCGAGTGCGTGTTCCTGACCCGGCGTCCGCACTGAAGAAGTATCCGCATCAGTTCTCGGGCGGGCAACGTCAACGCATCGCGGTGGCGGTCGCGCTGGCGTGCGACCCTGAAGTGTTG
The DNA here is from genome assembly GCA_035565115.1 of Microbacteriaceae bacterium. Lineage (GTDB taxonomy): Bacteria > Actinomycetota > Actinomycetes > Actinomycetales > Microbacteriaceae > Rathayibacter_A. The sequence continues at coordinate 8,805 of DATMTC010000181.1, forward strand.
CTCGCAGACGAACCGACGACGGCGCTCGACGTCACAGTGCAGGCGGGCATTCTCCAGTTGCTGAGGCAACTTGTCGACGAATCCGGGTTGAGCGTGCTGCTCGTCACGCACGACCTCGGCGTGATGAGCGCGATCGCCGACGACGTGTCGGTGATGCAGGCGGGTGTTCTCGTCGAGTCCGCCCCGCGCGAGCGGTTGTTCACCTCGCCGCAGCACGACTACACGAAGGCGCTGCTCGCGGCGTTGCCAGGGTCGACGCTCGAGCATTCGCCGGAGCTTCTCGTGCAGGAACTGCTCGAGCATCCGTCGACGCCTGAGAAGGAGGACGCCGATGACTGACACCGGCACCCGGCAGCAGGCCGTAGCGCCGGCCGTGCTGACAGCCAGCAGGCTGGTCGTGCAATACCGAGGCAGGCCGCCGTTGCGCGCCGTCGACGATGTCTCGCTCACGGTGGCGCCTGGCGAGGTCGTCGCGCTGGTGGGTGAAAGCGGATGCGGAAAATCCAGTCTTGCTCGCGCGGTGATCGGCATTGAGCGCCGCGCGGCAGGCACCGTTCTGCTCGAGAATCGCCCGGTGCCCGTCTTGCAGCACCGTAGGCGGGCGCCGGAGCTGACCGCCATGCAGATGGTGTTTCAGGACCCGAACTCATCGCTGAATCCGCGGCGCCGAATCGGCGATCAGATCGCCGACGGGGTGCACGCTGCTGTCGCCCGCGGCGATGCCGCATCCGATCCGGCGGACTGGCTGGAACGCGTCGGGCTGAACCCGCGCGGGGTAAAGCGATACCCGCACGAGTTCTCAGGTGGGCAGAAGCAGCGCATCGCAATCGCCCGTGCACTCGCTGCCCGCCCGCGGATGCTTGTCGCAGACGAACCCATCTCGGCACTCGACGCATCCACCCAGACGAGTGTCGCGGCGCTGATGCGTGAGCTCAGCGTCGAGGCCGGCGCAGGCATGCTGTTCATCTCACACGACCTCTCCGTTGTTCGGCGCATCGCCGACCGCACTCTGGTGATGTATCGAGGCAAGATCGTCGAGTCCGGCCACACCGAGACCATTTGGGAATCGCCGCTGCACCCGTACACGCGTGCGTTGCTCGCCGCGATCCCCGTGCCGGATGGCGCTGGGCGGGTGCCAGCAGCACCGCACGAGAACGATCGCGAACTGTGGACAGAATCTCTGCCTGCCGCTCTGGAAAGGACACCATCGTGACCACGCTCGACGTACACGCTTCTTCGTCTATCTGGCGGATGCCCAGGGCCGTGAACCGTTCGCCGTTGCCTGGGAACGGCGAATTCATGTTGTCGGGCTGGGGCGATGCTGCTCCCGTTCTCGCCGCCGAGAACCCGGCAGTCCGATATACGACGGAGCGGCGGGCTCGCCTGGCGCAGGCGCTCCCTGCTGAGTTGCTTGTGATCCCGGCCGGGTCGCCGCGGGTGCGGTCGAACGACAGCAACTACGTGTACCGGCCGGGAACAGACCACGCCTGGCTCACCGGGAACACGGTGGCCGAGAGTGTCTTGATCATCGACACGACCGGTGGGGAAGCGGATGCCATTCTGTATCTTCGCGCCCCGTCCGGGCGGGCATCCGATGAGTTCTGGCGGAACGATGCGCTCGGCGACCTGTGGGTCGGTCCTCGGCCGTCGCTCTCCGAGTCGCAGGAGGCACTTCAGCTCGAATGCAGGCCGCTGGATGCGCTCGCCGAAGACTTCCAGTCTGCCGCGCGACGCGCCAAGCGTGTGCGGGTGCTTCCGACGCTCGACGACCGCGTCGACGAGCTGGTGCGCTCGGTTTGCGGATCGGAGTTCGAACCGCATTTCGTGCTCAAGAGAACGCTCGACGAACTGCGCCTGATCAAGAACGATTGGGAGCTGCAGGAGTTGCAACGAGCGGTGGATGCGACCGTCGCCGGATTCGAGGACTGCGCCCGTGAGTGGGAGAACGCCCGCAGGAGCCCGCGTGGTGAGCGATACATCGAGGGGACATTTGCGCGACGTGCCCGCATAGACGGCGACGGGCCTGCGTATCCGCCCGTGGTCGGCGCAGGCGAGCATGCGACAACGCTGCACTGGGACACGAACACGGGGCGGCTGCGCGACGGCGACCTGGTTCTCATGGACATGGGGGTCGAATTGCCGAGCCTGTACTCGGCAGATGTCACTCGAACCGTGCCGGTCTCTGGCACGTTCACGTCAATTCAGCGGGATGTGTACTCGGCTGTTCTGCAGGCGCAACAGGCCGGGATCGACACGCTGAGGGCCGGCGTGGCGTTCCAGGATTACCAGGATGCTTGCGGCCGCTCACTGAGTGAGAGCCTGATCGAGCTGGGCATCCTGAGCGGTTCTGTTGACGAGGCCATGGATCCTGGCGCTCTCTTCCATCGGCGCTGGAGCATCTCGCGCGCCGGTCACATGCTCGGCATGGACGTGCACGACTGCAATCACGCGCCGCAGGAGACGTATTTGACCGGTCAGCTGACGGCAGGCAACGTGCTCACGGTGGAGCCCGGTCTGTATTTTCAGCAGAACGATCTGACCGTGCCTGAAGAGCTGCGCGGCATCGGCATCCGCATCGAGGACGATCTCGTCGTTACAGAGACGTCCTCCATCAACCTGTCTGCGGCGCTACCGCGCGAGCCCGCCGACGTAGAGGCCTGGATGGCTGAGCTGGCCGGCTGATGCCGTCCTTCCACACGCGACGCACGAGCGGCACTCCTGGGCGGTATGCCAGGTGAACGTATGACGGAGCAGCCAGCTCGACCAGGTCGGCACGCGCACCGACGGTGATGCGGCCGATATCGTCGCGACGCAGGGCAGCGGCCCCACCCGCCGTTGCGGCCCACAGTGCCTCTGCCGGCGTCATCCGCATGTCTCGCACCGCGACCGCGATGCAGAACGGCATCGATGACGTGAACGATGATCCAGGGTTGCAGTCGCTTGCGATCGCAACTGTCGCGCCGGCGTCGATCAGCCGACGGGCATCCGGGTATGGATGCCGCGTCGAGAATTCGACCCCAGGCAGCAGCGTTGCGACGGTGTTCGACCCTGCAAGCGCCGCGACATCGTCGTCGGTCAGATACGTGCAGTGGTCGACGCTGGCTGCGCCGAGTTCAACGGCCAGCTGCACGCCTTGGCCCTCACCGAGTTGGCTGGCGTGCATCCTGATGCCGAGACCTTTGGATGCGCCTGCCGTTAGGATGCGGCGGCTCTGCTCCGGCGTGAACGCGCCCGTCTCGCAGAACACGTCGATCCACCGTGCGAGCGGCGCGCACGCGTCGAGCATGTCGCCGACGACGAGATCGACGTAGCCGTCTGGGTGGTCTGTGAACTCGGGCGGCACGACATGCGCGCCGAGGAATGTGACCTCATCGCTAAACTCGCCCGCCACAGCGAGTAGACGTCGTTCGTCATCAACAGTGAGCCCGTAGCCGCTCTTGATCTCGACCGTCGTGGTGCCCTGTGCGCGCATCTCGGCGACGAGCGCCGCCGCGCGATCACGAAGAGCCGGGTCTGATGCAGCACGCGTCGCCTGCACCGTACTACGTATTCCTCCAGCGGAATATGGGATGCCGCTCATCCGGGCCTCGAACTCGGCTGCACGGTCGCCCCCAAAGACGATGTGGCTGTGGCTGTCGACGAACCCGGGGATGACGGCAGCACCGCCGACGCTTGTCACCTCGTCTGCAGCCGGGGCATCCGACGCACGACCCACCCACGAGACGCGGCCGTCGCTGACCAGCACCGCGGCATCCGTCATGATGCCCAGCGGCGATCCGTCACCGGCGCCTGATGCGTCGTTGGTGACGAGTTGGCCGACGTCGGTGATGAGTTCGGTGGTCATGTCACTGATTGGCCGCGGTCCTACTCTTCCAGCATCGGCACACGCAGGCCACGCTCGCGGGCAACCTCGGCGGCGTGCTCGTAACCGGCATCCACGTGCCGCATCACGCCGGTGCCGGGGTCGTTGACCAGCACCCGAGCGATCTTTTCGGCGGCGAGCGGCGTGCCGTCGGCAACCGTGACCTGCCCGGCGTGGATCGACCTGCCGATGCCGACGCCGCCCCCGTGATGGATCGACACCCAGGTCGCGCCCGACGCGGTGTTCAGCAGCGCGTTCAAAAGCGGCCAGTCGGCGATCGCATCCGACCCGTCTTTCATCGACTCGGTCTCGCGATACGGCGACGCAACCGAGCCTGAGTCCAAGTGGTCGCGGCCGATCACGATCGGCGCGCTGATCTCGCCCGAGGCGACCAGCTCGTTGAACTTCAGTCCAGCGAGGTGCCGTTCCTGGTAACCGAGCCAGCAGATGCGCGCGGGCAATCCCTCGAAGTGCACCTTCTCGCCTGCCTTGGTGATCCAGCGGCGCAGGTGCTCGTCGTGCGGAAACAGCTCCAGAATGGCGCGGTCGGTCGCGGCGATGTCCGCCGGGTCGCCGGAGAGCGCCGCCCATCTGAACGGTCCCTTGCCCTCCTCGAACAGCGGCCGGATGTACGCAGGCACGAACCCCGGAAAGTCGAATGCGCGGTCGTAGCCGCCCAGTTGCGCCTCGGCGCGAATCGAGTTGCCGTAGTCGAACACCTCCGCACCAGCATCCTGGAATCCCACCATTGCCTCCACCTGCGCTGCCATCGACGCTCGCGCCTTCTGCGTGAAGCCCTCCTGGTCCGCGGCCGCGGCATCGTGCCACTCGGCGACCGAGATTCCGACCGGCAGATAGCTCAGCGGATCGTGCGCACTGGTCTGATCCGTGACGATGTCGATCGGCGCACCACGACGCAAAAGCTCGGGGAACACCTCAGCCGCGTTGCCGACCAGGCCGACCGAGAGCGGATGCTTGGCCTCCTTCGCGACGATCGCTCGCGTGAGCGCGTCGTCGAGGTCGTCGGTGAGCTCGTCCAGATAGCCGTGCTCGACGCGTCGCTGCAGCCGCGCGCGGTCGACGTCGACGATCAGCACGACGCCCTCGTTCATCGTGACGGCCAGCGGCTGCGCTCCACCCATGCCGCCGCATCCGCCGGTCAACGTCAGCGTGCCCGCGAGCGTGCCGCCGAACCGTTTATCGGCGACGGCAGCGAACGTCTCGTACGTGCCCTGCAGGATGCCTTGGCTGCCGATGTAGATCCAGCTTCCGGCGGTCATCTGGCCGTACATGGTCAGCCCGGCGGACTCCAGTTTGCGGAACTCGGGCCACGTCGCCCAGTCCGGCACCAGGTTGGAGTTCGCGATGAGCACGCGGGGTGCCCACTCGTGGGTGCGGAAGACGCCGACCGGTTTGCCGGACTGCACGAGAAGCGTCTCGTCGCTCTCGAGTGTGGTGAGCGTGCGCACGATTGCGTCATACGCATCCCAGTTGCGCGCGGCCTT
>DATMTC010000182.1:0-2918 GCA_035565115.1 Microbacteriaceae bacterium
GATGACAGGCCGTGCGAGCAATGAGTCGCCCGGGATTTACGAACAGGGAACGAAAGAAAACTAAGGGCTAGTTTAGCATGAGGGCCTCGGATGGCCCGTTCATGCCTCGCAGCAGATCGTGATGAGATTAAGCGTGCCCTCGACAGCAATCAACACCCAGGTGGTCATTGTTGGTGCCGGGCAGGCCGGGCTGGCGGTTGCATATTTTCTGCGACGCTTCGAGTTGGAGCCAGGCGTCGATTTCATCGTCTACGACCGCGGCCCAAGCACGGGAGGCGCCTGGCAGCACAGGTGGGATGCGCTCAAGCTGGGAAGCGCACACCACGTCAGCGATCTGCCTGGGATGGGCGAGCTCGGCATCAGCTTCGAGACGGCGGATCGCAGCCTTCCAGCCAAAGACATCGTCGCAGGCTACTACCGGCGCTATGAGGAGCACTTCGGCCTGCTTGTGCAGCGCCCGGTCACCGTGCGGCGGGTGATCAATCGCGGTGCCGACCTCGTCGTGCAACACGACGCTGGTGAGACCGTCACCCGTCTCCTGGTCAATGCGACGGGCACCTGGGGTGCTCCGTTCATCCCGTATTACCCGGGCGCGAACACATTCTCCGGGCGGCATGTGCACACCAGCGGCTATATGTCGGCTGAGGAATTCGCTGGGCAGAGAGTCGTTGTCGTCGGCGGCGGCACAAGCGCGGTCGGGTTTCTGCTCGAGTTGGAGGGCGTGGCATCCGACCTGGTCTGGGCATCCCGCAGGACGATCGAATTCAAGGACGAGTCCGAACTGACGATCGAGGGTGGGGTGGCCGCCGTCGCGAGCCAGGACAAAGCCGCGCGGGCCGGGGCGGCTTTGCCATCGATTGTGAGCGGCACCGGCATTCCGCGCACGCGTCGCATCGCGGCAGGAATCGAGCGCGGAACGCTCGTCGCCCGGCCGATATTCACGAGCATCGAGCCGGATGGCGTGCGCTGGTCGGATGGCTCGTTCACGAGAGCGGATGCGATCATTTGGGCCACCGGGTTCCGTCCCGAATTGCGCCACCTTGCGCCGCTTCGATTGCGCGAGAAGTCAGGCGGCCTCACCGTCGAGCACGGAGCCGCGTGGGTCGATCCGCGCATCTATCTCGCCGGATATGGCCCGACGGCATCCACCATTGGTGCGAATCGTGCGGGTCGAGTGATCGCCAGGCAGATCATGGCGAACCTCTGACTTCCCGGCAGAGACACAACTAGCGCTTCGTGCGCGCCGACCGCGTCGACTTGGCACGCGGATGCTTCGCCGCGGCATCCGAGGAAGGCGCACCCTGCCCGTCATCCTTCACCGAGATCACGGATGCCGGCTGCAACGGCCGCCGCATCGGAGGACGCACGGGCTCACCGCGACGATCCTGCCCTGGCAGCGGCCTTGACCGCCGCCCGTAGATCAGCTCAGACGAGTCGAGCAGCCACGGCACGAGCGCGATCGTCACTCCGTGGCACATCATCAGCTGCCTGCTCATGCGGCGTGCGCGGTGGTTGTGCAGGATCGTTTCCCACCAGTGCCCGACGATGTACTGCGGCAGGTAAACGGTCACAACCTCCGAACCGTGTTCCTCACGCCTGTGCTTGATGTACTTGATCAGGGGCACGGCGAAATCACGATACGGCGACTCGATGACGGTGAGCGGAACGTGGATGTTCATCTCGCCCCACTGCGCTTGCAGTTTGCGCGTGGCGTCGTCGTCGATCGAGATGTGAATCGCCTCGATGCTGTCGTGCCTGGCGGCGATCGCATAGTCGAGCGCCTTCAGCGCAGGCTTCTGCATCTTGCCAATCAGAACGATCGCGTGGTCGCCAGAACTGCCGAAGGTGGTCGTGGCATCCACCTCGACTTCCTTCTCGACATCGCGGTAGTAGCGGTTCACGCCGAGCATCAGCAGGAACAGAATCGGCATGAAGATGAACACGAGGTATGCGCCGTGGGTGAACTTCGTGATCGTCACGACGACGAGCACGCTGAAGGTCAGCAGCGCACCGAACGAGTTGATGCTCAGGCTGCGGATGATGTTCACGCGATCCCTCGCCCCACCGCGCAGCAGCGTCACCCAGTGTTTGACCATGCCGGTCTGCCCGAGCGTGAACGACACGAACACACCGATGATGTAGAGCTGGATCAGGTTCGTGAGGTTGGCCTGATAGACCACGAGCAGCACGATCGCGGCGAGGGCCAGGATGATCATGCCGTTCGAATACACAAGACGGTCGCCCCGCGTCGACAGTGCCTTCGGGGCGTACGAGTCCTTCGCGAGCACCGAACCGAGCAGGGGGAAGCCGTTGAACGCGGTGTTCGCCGCCAACAGCAGCACGATGGCCGTCGCCGCCTGAACGATGAAGAACGGCACGCTGTTGTTGCCGAAGGTTGCGGATGCGATCTGGGCGATCAGGCTGCGCTGCGGTTGCGTAGCGCACTGCTTCCAGCCGATCAGATCGCATCCGGATTCTGCGTAGTGCACACCGCTGATCAGTGCAGCAGCCATCAGACCGGCGAACAGCGTGATCGCGATGCCGCCCATCAGGAACAGTGTGGTTCGCGCATTCTTGGTCTTCGGCGTGCGAAAAGCAGGCACCCCGTTTGCGACAGCCTCAACACCGGTGAGCGCGCTACATCCGCTCGAGAATGCACGCAACAGCAGCAACACCATCGCGGCCTGGGTCAAGCCCTCGGCCCTGACCGCGTATCCCGCAGACTCTGCCACGGGGGCGTCGCCAAGCGCTGTGCGCACCAGCGCCGTGATCACCATGACCAGGATGCTTCCGATGAAGATGTAGGTCGGCAGCGCGAACGCCTTGCTCGACTCGCGCACACCGCGCAGGTTCACGGCGGCGATGAGCACGACGAATGCGACGGCCAGCTCTGTGCGCCACGGGCTCAGAAGCGGCAG
>DATMTC010000183.1:0-4045 GCA_035565115.1 Microbacteriaceae bacterium
GGCGACCTGCGCCGCCTGGCTATTCTCGGACTCCACGCTGCTCCTGGGTTGGTAGTTGGTAGTTGGTTTGGAGGTTTGGTTGTGCCGCACGGCGATCCTGCGATCGACTCCGGTTGTGTGACACTGCTCAACTCTGGCAACTAGGCGGCGCCAGCGGTAGCCAGCAAAAACCGTGCACGGCATAAGGTTAACTTATGGCTAGAGGCGGCAGCAGTGTTCCCGATCTCGGTGCGCTGGCGCTTTTTCTGACCGTTGTCGACGCGGGGAGTGTTGGCGCGGCCGCCAGGCGACTGGGGATCAGCCAGTCTGCCGCCAGCCAGCGGATGCGGCTGCTCGAGCGCGAGCTCGGCGTCACGCTCCTGGACCGCGGGCCTGGAGGATCGACCGTCACGACATCGGGGTCGGTGATCGCAGAGTGGGCGACCAGGCTCGTCGCATCCGGCGAGGATTTTCAGCGGAACGTCGGCGCGCTTGCCGGCCAGCAACGCAACGAATTGCCGGTTGCAGCGTCGTTGACCGTCGCTGACTACCTGCTGCCAGCCTGGCTGATCGCGCTGCACGCCAGGCTGCCGGACGTGTCCGTCTCGTTGCGGCCAGCCAATTCCGAGTCTGTGGCCGCGTCGGTGCTCGCTGGAACTGCTGCACTCGGCTTCATCGAGGGACCGAGCTCGCCGCCTGGAGTGCACGCGCGAGTGCTCGGGCGAGACCGGCTTGTCGCCTTGGCGTCGCCGGCGCATCCGCTTGCGCTTGCTGGTCGCCCGATCAGCCCAGCGCAACTCGTTGATGCGTCGCTTGTGCTGCGCGAGCCGGCATCCGGAACCCGGCAGGTTCTGGATCGTGCGCTTCAACAGCGAGGGTTGGCAGCACGACCGGTCATGGAACTTGGATCGACGACCGCGATCAAGCAGGCGCTGTCGCGCGGCACGGATGTCTCGGTGTTGAGCGTGCTCAGCGTGAAGGACGACATCGAATCGGGTCGCCTCGTTGTGCTTGAGACCCCCGAGTTGGACTTGTCACGGGTGATCAGGGCGATCTGGAAGGGTGCAAGTGCTCCGACAGGGCCGGCCGGAGCACTGCTCGCGCTCAGCGTCAGCGCGATGCGCGGCGAGTGACCGCGATCAACTGATCGTCGAACTACACAACTGATCGTCGACTTACACAACTGATCGTCGACTTACACAATGAGGAGGATTCCGTGGAGCGCTTTCCGCCGATCGAACCATATGAAACCGGCATGATGAACGTCGGCGACGGCAACCTCGTCTACTGGGAGACCAGTGGCAACCCGCAGGGCACTCCCGTGCTCATCCTGCATGGCGGGCCTGGTTCAGGGACAACGCCGGGAGGCCGTCGCAATTGGGATCCGCGCCGTTATCGCATCGTGCAGATGGATCAGCGCAACTGCGGGAAGAGCACGCCGTCGGCCAGCGATCCGACGGTCAGCCTCGAACGCAACACGACACATCACCTGGTCGCCGACATCGAACAACTGCGCGAACTGCTCGGCGTGGACCGCTGGGTGGTTTGGGGTGGATCGTGGGGGTGCACGCTCGCACTTGCGTATGCCGAGCAGCATCCGGATCGCGTGCGCGCCATCGTGCTCGTATCTGTGACGATGACGCGACGAAGCGACGCGCACTGGCTCTACCACGAGATCGGTCGATACCTGCCGGAACAATGGGAACGCTTTCGATCCGGCGTTCCGCCCGAGGACCGCAACGGCGATCTGGTTGCCGCGTATTACCGGCTGCTCAATGAGTCGGATGATCTGCACGTTCAACGCGAAGCGGCGCAGCACTGGTGCGACTGGGAAGACGCGGCCGTCTCACTAGAGCCGGGCTGGACCCCCAGCATCCGCTACGCAGATCCAGAGTTCCGGATGTGCTTCGCGCGAATTGTCGCGCACTACTTCCACCATGGCGCGTGGCTGGATGATGGCCAGCTCCTGCGCGATGCGGCCAGGCTCGCCGGCATCCCCGGCGTCATGCTGCACGGTCAGCTCGACATCGGCGGCCCGGTGGATGTTCCCTGGCTTCTTGCCAAGGCGTGGCCGGATGCACAACTGCACATCGTCGCCGAGGCCGGCCATCAGGGGAGCGCGCGCACGGCCGAATTGATGCTGGAAGCCGGAAGACGGTTCGCCGACGCGCCTTAACCCTGCGGCCCGGCGCCCGCCGCAGCGGCGACGGCGGAAACCGCAGAAACGCGAAGGAAGTCGAGCTTCTCGGCAGCATCCGACCCCGTTGCCGCAGTGTATGCAACGATGCGCAGATCTGTGCCTGCGACGGTGAAAACGTCGCAGTCGAGCTCGATGTCACCGACGAGATCGTTGCGAACGACCTTGCGCTCGGATTGATGCTCACCGACGGCGCCGGTATTCCAGAGCTGCCTGAACCGGTCGCTCTTCTCCAGAAGCGTGTCGACCAGCTCTCGCACAGCGCCATCCTTCGGGTATCGCCCGTGCACCCGCCGCAGGTCGGCGACCAGCGACGCACCGAAAGCATCCGCATCGGTTGTCCGGTCGACGACACGGTTGCCGCCCTGGCCGAGCGACAGTCCCGTGAAATGCGTAATCAACAGGTTGCGCCTGCCAGCCCCAGACGCGGCAGGCTCGCCGAGCAAGGCGGCCCAGAGCGGGCTCCAGGTGATCAGATCCCAGGATGCGCTGAAGACCGCGAGCGGAACCTCTCCCATGCGGGCCACGAGGCGCTGCACGCCCGGGGGAATGTGCGTCGGCACCTCATCTGGCGAAGGCGGAAGGAGCCCAGAAACGGTGTAGAGGTGGTCTCGCTCAGCATCACTCAGCTGCAGCGCCCTGGCCAGTGCTGCCGCGACCTGCGCAGACGGATGCAGCGCCCGCCCTTGCTCGAGACGAACCAGGTAGTCAACGCTCACTCCTGCCAGCGACGCAAGCTCCTCACGCCGCAGCCCGCTTGTCCGTCGAGAATCCCCAACCGTCAGGCCGACGTCGACAGGCGACAGACGGTCACGCCAGGAGCGCAGCAGCGCCGCGAGGTCACCGTGCTCATGGGTTCGCATGTTTTCAGTCTGACAGTTGCCGCAGCCAGCTGGGTGGTACTGCCATTCCTCCCGTTCCAGCGGACCTGGATGCGCCGAGCGCCCGATCCCAGACTGAGACCATGACAACAACACTGATCACCGGGGCCAACAGGGGCCTCGGATATGAAACCGCCCGTCGCCTTATCGCAGCCGGCCACTCCGTGTGGATGGGCGCACGCAACCCGGAGAGCGGGCAAGAAGCAGCAGACCGCCTCGGTGGCCGGTTCGTGCAGCTTGACGTGACCGACGACGCATCCGTCGCATCCGCCGCCGCGACGATTGCCGCGAACGGAGGACTCGATGTGCTCATCAACAACGCGGGGATTCTCGGTGCGCACCGTGCGGCCGAGGAATTGACCGCCGACGATGCTCTGGCCGTGTACGACACCAATGTCGTGAGCATCGTGCGTGTGACACACGCTTTTGTGCCCGTTCTGCGTGCCTCCCTTGCGCCGACCATCGTCAACGTGACGAGCGGGATGGGATCGTTCGCGTTCGTTCACGACCCGGAGCACATCGAATCGACCATCACAGCACCGCTGTACCAGTCATCGAAGTCTGCCGTGACCATGCTCACCGTGCAGTACGCCAAGGCGCTGCCCGAAATGCGCATCAACGCGGCGGATCCAGGGTATACGGCGACCGAGTTCAACGGCAACCGTGGAACGCAGACCGTGCAGGAGGGCACCGATGCCATCGTCGAACTGGCCACGCGCGGCGGCACCGGCCCGACAGGCACGTTCATCAACCGAGAAGGTGTCGCGCCGTTCTAGAACCGAGGCGGCGTGTCTCAGGCCCCGTAATCCTCTGGCGACAGCACACCCGCGCGCTCGACATCAAGCGGCCGCAGGGTCGGCGGCGCCGGAAATTCGAGCGGAAAATACAGTTGCGGCACACCGACAGCGCCGAAATCATCCTTCTTCACGGTGATGCCGGCTGGGCTGACTTCTGCGATGCGCACCCTGAGATCACGCCCGTCTTCGAG
>DATMTC010000184.1:0-10119 GCA_035565115.1 Microbacteriaceae bacterium
ACGTCGTCGTGAGGTGTGAAGTGGCCCTTCTCTTCACGAGACGGGTAAAACTTGGAGTCGCTGTGCTCGTTGCGAGGGCGGTCATCGAACGTGCGCTTGGGGCGGTCGCCGAACGAGCGTGCCGGACGGTCACCACGCGGAGCACGGTCATCGAATGAACGCTTGGGCCGGTCGTCGTATGAGCGGGCGGGGCGGTCTCCGCGGGGTGCGCGGTCGTCGTACGAACGTGCCGAGCGGTCGCCACGTGGCGCGCGGTCATCGTGTGAACGCTTGGGCCGGTCGTCGTATGAGCGGGCAGGTCGGTCGCCTCGGTCTCGATACGCGGGCTCGCTTCGCTCGCTCGCTACTCGACCACCGGAAACGGGGCGGTCTCCGCGGGGTGCGCGATCATCGTACGAGCGAGCGGGGCGGTCGGCTCGGCCTCGATACGCGGGCTCGCTTCGCTCGCGCGCTACTCGACCACCGGAATGGTTACGGCCGGAACCGGCATCGCCCTTCGGCTCCCAGTTCGGACGCTCACTACGTGCACGGCCACCTGTGCCACCCTCACGGTTGGAACGCGTCGGGTTGCCCGCGCGCTCGGCACGCTCATCGGCATTCCAGCGCTTCTTCTTGGGCGCATCCGTCACCGGTTCCGCGCGGTAGCCGCGGTGATTCGGGCTTCTGCTTCCGGCTTTCGGTCCGAACTTCTTCGCCGGGCGTGCGCCGGCAGGCTTCTTGTTGTAAGGCATAACAGTTTCCTGGGTTGAATGTTGATTGCATGGCAGAACCCGCGGCAGAAGCGCCACGTCCTTGCAAGAACCCAGGCATTGTTGGCTGGGGCCGTTCACATACAGTGATTGTTCGTAGTGTTGCGGCGCAGTTCGCGCCTCCTACGTTTCCGGCCCACCTGACTTACAAACCCCGTCAAGAGCCGACCAAGCAACATTACAGGACGCAGGCTGGGAAGTCACCCTTACCCGGGTATGGGTTGCGGATGGCTCTGCCGACCGATGCGGCAAACATGCTGCGCTTCTAGGCTTGAGGTAATCAGCCGATTCGACTGCCAGTTCGGCAGACGGAAGGGAGTGCGGGTGGCAATCAGTGTGCGCCGCGCCGGTCGCGCCGCGGCTAAGCGCGCCAGACGGACAGCACGCGAAGAGCGCAAGCTGCAGCCGTTGCCGATCGAAGCGGTCTTCGACGCGCATCCGAAGCCCGCCGTGTGGGTTCCGCTTGTCGTGGCAACGATCGCGCTGATCGCGGTCAGCACGCCGACGAACTCCCTGATTTACGGCGTTCCATTCCTTGTTGCATTCCCGCTCGCGATCTTGCAGGCCGGGTCGATCCCGCTGGCACTCTTGCGCCCAAGAACCGCGATCGTCATATCGCTGATCCCGGCCGTAGCACTTCCGCTCGTGGCGACGCTGCTGACCGGCCCGTGGCCATGGCCGGTCACCGGGATCATCGCGCAAAGCATCCTCGTCTTCGTCATCACCCTGCGCGGACGATGGACAGTCGGCATCGTCGCCTGGGCACTCGGCGTTGCGGCAGGACTGCTCGTCAGCAATGCGCACCCGGCCATGCTGCACTCATCGATCACCGATGTCGTGGTGTTCGCGAGCGTGTCAGGCGGTGCGTTCGCGCTCGCCCTGGTGCTCGGCCAGACCTTCGCCCAGCTGATTGCACAGCGCGAGTCTGTTCGTGCCCAGCTGATGCGCGAGAAGCAGATCTCGGCAGCAGAGTCGACCCGTCGAGAGCTCGTCGAGGAGCGCAACCGCATCGCGCGTGAACTCCATGACGTCGTCGCGCACGGCATGTCGGTCATTCACGTGCAAGCGACCACCGCTCGCTACCGCCTTTCCGGGCTGGACGACGCGACGATCGCCGAGTTCTCTGAGATCGCCGCATCCGCTCGCACCTCGCTCGCCGAGATGCGCCGACTGCTCGGCGTATTACGCGACGAAGAGACAACACGCGAGTTCGCGCCGCAGCCCGGGCTGGATGACATCCCGCGGCTCGTGGGGTCTGCCGAGCGCGCAGGGGTCACCGTGCAGTTCACGATCACCGAGCAGGTCAAGGCCTCGGCTGTGCCGCAAACCACGGCCCTTGCCGCGTTCCGCATCGTGCAGGAGGCGTTGAGCAATGTGATTCGGCACGCTCCGGATGCTGCCGCCCGCGTTCGCATCGATCGTGAAGCTGACGATCTGGTCGTCAGTGTCGAAAACGAACCAGCCCCTGGAACCAGCTCGCCGCCGCGCACAACGTTCGGCGCCTCAGACTCCGGTGGGCACGGCCTCGTCGGCATCCGCGAACGCGCAGCGCTTCTCGGGGGGCGCACTCAGATCGGTGTGACATCCTCTGGTGGATACCGGGTGGAGGCGCGACTTCCCATCGACGCAGTGCCACCCGCTATGCCAACGACCGACTTCACCCCGGAGGAAAAGTGACCATAACGGTCTTAATCGCTGACGATCAGGCGATGGTTCGCGCCGGGTTCGGTGCACTGCTCGACGCTCAAGACGGCATCAGCGTCGTCGGCCAGGCCGAAGACGGAGCGCAGGCCGTCGAACTGTCGCGCAGGCTGCATCCGGATGTTGTGCTGATGGATGTGCGCATGCCGGTCAAGAACGGACTCGAGGCGACGCGCGAACTCGTCACGCCAGCGCGCGGCGTCGTGCATGTGCCCAAGGTGATCGTGCTGACGACCTTCGACATCGACGACTATGTGTATGAGGCGCTGCTGGCCGGTGCGAGCGGCTTCCTGCTCAAAGACGCGCTGCCTGACGAGCTGGTCGCTGCCGTTCGCATTGTCGCTGCCGGGGACGCGTTGCTTGCGCCGAGCATCACTCGACGGCTGATTGAGCAATTCGCCAGGTCGGCTCCCGTGAAGCCGTCGACATCCGCCAGGTTGAGTGAGCTGACCGACCGCGAGCGTGAGGTGCTTGTTCTTGTCGCGCGCGGCTTCTCGAACACCGAGATCGCCACCGAGTTGTTCATCGCAGAGCAGACCGTGAAAACGCACGTGAGCAAGATCTTCGGCAAGCTCGGACTGCGCGACAGGGTGCAGGCAGTCGTGATGGCGTACGAGGTCGGATTGGTTCGTCCTGGCGGTCAGAACTAACCGCTGCGGGCGACCTGCACGACACCCGTACCGAAGTAGCACGCGCAAATAGCGCCAGGGCGGGAAGCGCCGCCGCGCATCAGCCCCATACCTTCACTTCACCGGTGGAAATTCCGCCGGTGAAGGAGCACAGCGATGACCGTCACTCCCGTTCGATCGCAGGCGCCGCAGCGAACGGCCACGAGCACGGCCGCGAGCCGCGCCACAACACGAGACACGAGCGTCGACGCCATCCGCGCCGCCTGCCTGATCATCGTCGTCGCGTTGCACGCCACCATGGTTGGCGTCGGCCGCGGTCCGCACGGCGTGATCATCGAGAACGCGCTCGAAGACCAACCGTGGTTCGCGCCGGTCAGCTGGATCGTGCAGGTCATGCCGCTGTTCTTCATCGCAGGCGGGTTCTCGGCGTTCACGCAGTGGCAGCGGATGGCGGCGCGCGGAGCATCCGCTGGCGATTACGTGCGCGCTCGCCTCACCAGGTTGCTCGTGCCTGCGATCGCCATGGTCGCAACCGTTGGAGTCGGGCTCACCGTGCTGATCGCGGCGGGTCTGCCGCACGAGTTGGTCGCGACTGCCGGCTTCAGGATCGGCCAACCGCTGTGGTTCCTTGCCGTGTACCTCGGATGCTCCGCGATGGTGCCGCTCATGGTCCGGGCTCACGAGCGGGCGCCTTGGCCGACGACAGCCCTGCTTGCTGCGGCAGTGGTGACCGTCGATATCGTGCGGCTAGCCACCGGCGTTCAGGCGGTCGGTTTTCTCAACCTGGCCCTGGTCTGGCTGCTGGTGCAACAGCTTGGCTTCTGGCTTGCTGACGGCAGGGTGGCCGCGATGAGCGTGCGTGCGCGACTGCGGGTGGCTGGTGCAGCCGCTGCGATGATTCTCGTGCTCAGTGCAACCGGGTTGTACTCGCCTGACATGTACGTGAACCTGAACCCGCCAACGCTCAGCATCGTGCTGCTCGGCGTCATACAGCTGATGCTGTTCTCGATCGTGGCGCCACGCATCCGTGCCTGGATGCGTCACAGCGGGTTGTCGAGTGTCGTGAATGCGATCGGCTCCCGCGCCATGACAGCCTATCTGTGGCACATGAGCGTGCTGGTGGCGTTGGCCGGGCTGCTGCTGGTGAGCGGTCTTCCCTTGCCGCATCCGCTCTCGTTCGACTGGTGGGCGAGCCGTCCGACCTGGCTGGTCGTCGTCGCGTTCGCCGTGATCGCGGTCGTGCGAGTGACCGAGCGATTCGAGACGCGTCGACGAGCGGTAGCAGGCCAAGCGACCGGGCCGCTGACACTCACTCTGGCGACCCTGCTCGGCGTCGCGGCGGTCGGCATCCTGCTCGTCGTTGGCTTCACGCCGGCGACGGCAGCGGCATCCATACCCCTCATGCTGCTGGCTATTCGCGCGTCGGAAACGCGACAAGCGGCATGAAGATGCCATCCACGATTTCAGCAAGCACGTCGTCTGGCACGGGCGCGAGGTTCATCAGGAACTCGTGGCGAAACAGGTCGAACGGGAGCGTTTTCACTCGCGGTGTGATTCGTGTCGGATCGATTTCGCCCCGAGCGATGGCGCGATCGACAACCTGCTCGATGGCGCTGACACGATCGCCGACCAGCGCGTGCCTGATTTCGGCGGGAGTCAGCCCGATGTCGGCTGCCTGACTGGCTTGCATGGCATGCGCGAGTGCCGCAAGGTCGCCGTGCTGACTGTTCGCTGCCACGAGCACGGCGAGCAGATCGCTTCGCAGTTCGCCGGAGTCTGGGATCGGGAGTGGGGCTGTGCCGCCGCGGTGCTGGATGGTCGCGCGCAGTAGTTCCTCCCGATTGTCCCACCGACGGTAGAGCACGTGTTTGCTGGTGTTTGCGCGCTGGGCGACGGCGTCAATGGTGAATTTTTCGTAGCCATCCACGCTGAGCTGGTCCCACGCGGCGGCCAGAATGGCGGACTCCAACTCGGCTCCGCGGCGTCGGGTCTGCGTTGTGGGTTCGCTATCCATTTCAACTGCCAGGTTAGGGCGTTCCCTTCGTTCCGCGGAATGCCAGCACGGGAACGATAGCGAGGACCGCGATCACGTTGATCCACCAGAACGTGCTTTGGAAGGTCTGAGCGACGCTGCCGCTGCCTCCGAGCGAATGCAGAGCAACTGCGACGATAGCTACACCGAACGACGCGCCCACTTGCTGCGTGATCCGGGTGAGCATGGTGGCGTGCGGCACCTCCTTGCCTGCCAGGTCCTGATACGCCACCATCATCGGGGGGATGATGACGGCCCCGATTCCGAGGCCGCGCACGAACAGCCACGTGCACAGCCACCAGGTGTTGGTGTGTGCATCCGCGATGGCGAACGGGATCGTTGCGACAAAGGTGAGCAGAAAGGCACCGCCGGTCACGATGCGCGCACCAAAGCGCGCGGTCAGGATGCCGGCGAGCCCGCGGGCTGCCAGCGCCCCGACGCCTTGCGGTATCAAAAGGAACGCGGCGCTGAGCACGGTTTCTCCACGGAGTTGCTGCCAGTACAGCGGCAGCAGGAAGGTACCTGCGTACATTGCGGCTCCCGCGCAGAAGAGCACGACCGAGGCCACGCCGAGGTTTCGGGAGCGCAACAGCTTCAGGTGAACGAGAGCGGCATCTCCTCGACGCACGGCCCACGCGACGAACCCCACGATCAGCAGAACTCCGCTTCCAAGCGGAATCCATACGCTCGGCGACGCGGCGCTGGCACTCGACGCCACGTTCGACAGACCAAGCAGTATGAGCCCGAGCGCGGGAGCCAGGAGTACTAGGCCGATCCAGTCAAGACGCGCTGTTGCGCGGCTCGCGGGGGGCGGGTCCTGCGCGAGCAGTCGTATCGCCAGCACGATGCCGACAGCGACCAACGGCACGTTGACCAGGAACAACCACCGCCAACTCAACCAGTTCAGGATCACCCCGCCGACAACAGGGCCGATGATCGGCCCAAGGGCCAGCGGCATGGTGATCGCGGCCATGGCCTTGCCGAGCACTCGACTGCTGACACCGGTGCCGACCGCGCGCATCGCCAACGTCTGCATGAGTGGAAAGATCAAGCCGGCACCCAGCCCCTGTATCACCCGGAACACGATGAGCGAGGCCGGGTCCCACGCGGTCGCGCACGCAGCAGAGGCAACCACGAAAATGGTGAGCCCGACGATCCACGCGCGCTTGCCCCCGAAACGGTCGCCCAGCCAGCCCGTGACCGGGATGGCCACAGCCATGGCGAGCAGATACCCGGTGCTGACCCATTGGATGACCAACGTCGACGACTGCAGGTCGGTTACCAACGGGTGGATTGCGATGGCGACGATCGTGGAGTCCAGGATCGCAGCGATCCCTCCGAAGACCAGCGCGAAGAGCGCTCCCCTTGCCGCTCGGCTCAGCCGAGCGTCTTCCAGCACAACTTTGACCATCGCCGCTCCTCACGTAAGGAACTAAACAGTACCTTAAATAATAAGGTACTAGCAAGTTCCTTCAGCGGCCAGTGAACTTCGCCGTGATGGCTCTCTCGTCGATGGCCTTCTCAGTCGAACAATTCCACAAGCCCTGGCATCCTCACGTAAAGAAGCACGAGCAGGGTCGCGACGGCCAAAATCACACTGGTCGCGACGATTCGGGCAGTCAATATCCAACCGAAGCTCGGAGACCATTCGCTACCGTGTCGGCGGGAACGCGCCAGCGCGAACCACAATGCGACTGGCGCAACCGTGATTGAAGCCACAACAAGAGCAATACCGGTCAACACGCGTCTGCCGCTGACTCCATGGTGCCGTAGCTGCCTAAGCCTGGCCAATCTCCTCGTAGATAACCAATTCAGAACCGCAAGACCGACTGACCGGGTTGACCACCAACCCCGCGTGCTCATTGTGAGTGCAGCGACCAGTGTCGGCACGCCTACGGCAACAAAAGGAACGCCAACGGCAATTGCGAGATACCTGACGTCGTCCGCGGCATGGCTCAGCATGGCCGTCGAAAGCGTGAGGAACAGGAAAAACAAAATGCACGCGCAAAGCAGGTAGGACCCCAGGCCGAGGAACAGCTCACGCCGAAGAACCAAAAGCCAGGCGGATCCGCCGTATCCGCCAGCTATCGCTAGGGAAAACAGGGCCGCAAATCCGGTGGCAACGTACTCGCCCCCGGAAGCGCTGCCGTCTACCAGGGCGAGCACAACTAAAGGACAACCTAGACTCACAGCGATGGCGATAGCTACCTGCAGGAAGTACATGGACTTGCGCGCCGCAGGCAGACTACTCAAACGGACCGTCGCCATTCGTTGACGTGCTATCGCCTCCGCCAATCGCCGCCTATTCACGGCTTCTCCAAGCTGGTTCTCTGAGGCGAAAGATGCGTCAGCAGCGAGGAATGCCAAGACGAGGCTCCCGCCCAGTGGCGCGTACGTGTGCCAGATGTCGCCAACACTGGGTGGCCAATCCGAAAGTGTCACCGTCAACCCGAGGCCGATTGCCGCAATACCGCAAAGGTGCGCGACATTCGCCAGCACCCGCTGTCTCGCTATGGCGCTTGCACGTGAAACAGGTTCGCCGAGTGCTGAACGGACCGCAACCTGCAGAGCGATAATCACGCTCGCAAGCGTTGCGGCGGAGGCCAGGGCCGTGCCGCTGGAAACGTCGTTGCGGAATGCGATCGGCGTCGATAGGTCGCGCGCGTTTGTTAACGACGATTGTGTCGAGATCCATACAGTAAACGCGCCAATCAAGTAACTGCCCGCGCCGAGTAACGCGTAGTTCCGAAACCGACGCAAATATTTGTTCTCTTCAGAGACGATCTGGCGAGAAAGCGCGTCAGCGCGATGCGGTTGGGGCGCACCCAATGAAAGCGACGTGATCATGCGTGCACGATGTCAGTGGCCGCCGACATCCGTGGCGGCAACTGTTGAACACGTTCGGCCGACATTGAGTTATGGGGGCACCCAGCGTCCTGCGTCAACCCTTCAGCGGCCGGTGAACTTCGCCTCGCGCTTCTGCTGGAACGCAGCAAATCCCTCACGGTAGTCATCGGTGTCGCGCAACGCCTTCTGCGCCTGCGCCTCAAGCGCCATCGACTGCCACAGCCCGAGACGGTCGCCGCGCAATTTCTGCACGATCCGCTTGCTTGCCACGAACGCTTGGGTCGCTCCGGATGCCGCGGCGTGAGCAGCAGCGCGCGTCGCCTCGAGCACCTCGTCTGCCGGAAAAACCTGCGAGAACAGCCCGGCAGCTACCGCTTCCTCTCCCGTCATCAGCCGGCCGGAGTAGATGAGGTCGAGCGTTCGATGCGCGCCGAGCCGGTTGTAGAACAGGGCGTGCCCACCGGAATCCAGCGAAGCACCGAGCGCCGCGAACGGCGAACCGATCTTCGCGTTGCTCGCAACGTAGACGACATCCGTCGCGATCAACAGCCCGAGTCCGACACCCAGGCACGCTCCGTGTGCGACCGCGAACGTTGGAGCAGGAAAGTCGCTCATCTTCTTCATCAGCGGCGCGACCAGCCCGCTGAGATAGGCATTCACGTCGTCCGTCGACGGGTCGACTTCAGCGATGTCGCGTCCGGCGCAGAACGCTCGCCCTTCGCCGCGCAACAGCAGCGCTCGAACCCCGCCCTCCGCGGCCTCGGTGAATGCCGCGTCAAGCGCGACGAGCGCACCCTCATCCAGCGCGTTCAGTTTCTGCGGATCGTTCAGCACCACTTCGGCGATGTTCTCGTCGATTGTCAGGTCGATCATGGCATCCGCCTTTCTCGAAGTGTCCCGATCCTACCCGTCGTAGTCCACGACGACGCGGTCGGATGCCGGATGCGACTGGCAGGTCAGCACGTACCCGCGTTCGAGCTCCTCGGGCTCCAGCGCGTAGTTGTACGTCATCTGAACGTCGCCGGTGACGAGCTTCGCCCTGCAGGTGCCGCACACGCCGCCCGTGCAGGCGAACGGCACATCCGGTCGCACGCGCAACGCCGCGTTCAGCAGGCTCTCGTTGGCGTTCACCGGCGACGTCACTCGCGACTCCTGCCCGTCGAGGCGGAACTCGAGCGTGTAGACGGCATCGCCAGGATCGACGATCACCGGCCTGCCCCTGTCTCCGGTCACCTCGACCGGCTCGCCTGTCGTGAACAGTTCGAATCGAATGTGGTCGTCGCTGACGCCGACGTCTGCGAGCGTGTCCCTGCACAATTGAACGAGTTCGAACGGCCCACACAGGAACCACTCGTCCACCGCGGCCGGGCGGATGATCGTCTCCAGCATCCGACGCAGCCGCTCCTCATCGATGCGGCCGGTCAGCAACGGGGATGCGCGCTGCTCGCGCGACAGCACGTGATGCAAGGCGAGTCGCGCCGGGTAGCGATCCTTCAGGTCGGCAAGGTCGTCGAGGAACATCACGTCGACGGCGGTGCGATTCGTGTACACGAGGGTGAAACGGGAGTCGTCTGCGCGATCGAGAATCGTGTGCGCGAGCGCGACGACCGGCGTGATGCCGCTGCCCGCTGCAATCGCAACGATGTGCTTGCCTGCGACATCGTCGAGGTCCGTCGTGAACGTGCCCTGTGGGCTCATCACGTCGAGCCGGTCGCCTGGTTTCAGTTCGCTGTTCGCCCAGCTGGAGAACACGCCGCCGAGATCGCGCTTGATCGCCACGGACAGTTCACCAGGCGTCGGCGGGCGGCAGATCGAGTAGCTTCGGCGCAGTTCGTGCCCGCCGACTCGAGCGCGCAGCGCGACGTGCTGACCGGCAACGTAGTCGTACTCGTCGACCAACTCAGGCGGAATGGAGAATGTCACCTCGACACTGTCCGCCGTGAGCGGGCTCACGCGCGCAACCTCGAGGGTGTGAAAGCGCGCACGGTGCCGGGTCCGCTGTGCTGATCTGACCCTGGGTGCCATCAGATCACCTTGAAGTAGTCGAACGGCTCAAGGCAGTCACGGCACTCGTAGAGCGCCTTGCAACTGGTCGAGCCGAACCGGCTGAGCTCCCGCGTGTTCAGGGAGTTGCAATGCGGACACTTCACGGCCAGTTTGA
>DATMTC010000185.1:0-1584 GCA_035565115.1 Microbacteriaceae bacterium
CTGCCTCAGATATTCGCTGACCCCCTGAACGCCGCCAGTCTGCTGCTTGAAGCTCGCAACATCGTTATCACTCGGGAACGACAGGCTCAGAACATCGTCGTTCAGCCCGCGCACGTGAGCCGTGTATACGACGAGCCACGCGCTGCGCTTGGCCTTCTGCACCGCGTCGAGAATTTGCGGCCATGCGTCGCGCACCTGCTGGGTGGTGACGGGGCCGACCGGCGCTGGGGATGCAGGAGCGGATGCTGCAGGTTGCGTTTGCGCGGCGGGTTGCGGAGTCTCTTGGTCTCGATCCGCTCGTTCCTCGCTACTCGACCACCGACGCTCGCTGCCGCCCGCTGTTCCTCCTTCGGGTCCCGAGGTCTCTTGGTCTCGATACGCTCGTTCCTCGCTACTCGACCACCGACGCTCGCTAGCGCTCGCTACTCGACCACCGGGTCCGCGAGACGACGTCGCTTCGACAGGCTCAGCGACCGGTGCCGGAGCCGGAGCCGGAGCCGGCGCATCCGCACCGACAGCATCCGACACTCCGACACGGCGCTCGAGGCGTTCGACACGGGCGAGCGCGCCGCGTTCCGTGTTGTCGCTTGACGGAACGAGCATCCGCGCGATCATGAGTTCCAGATGCAGGCGGGGCGACGTTGCACCGGTCATCTCGGTGAGCGCCGCATTCACGATGTCAGCACAACGCGACAGCTCTGCTGTGCCGAACTTGGATGCCTGCACCGCCATCCGATCGAGTTCATCCTGCGGTGTTCCACGCAGCACGGCGGCTGCACCCTCGGCGGATGTCGCAGCCACGATGATCAGGTCACGCAACCGTTCGAGCAGGTCTTCGACGAAGCGACGCGGGTCTTGTCCGGTCTGGATGACCCGATCGGTCGCCGAGAACGCGCCGGCAGCATCCCGCGCTGCGACGGCATCGATCGCCTCGTCGAGCAGCGCGGAGTGCGTGTAGCCGAGCAGGGCGACAGCGCGCTCGTACTCGATCGAATCTCCCTCGGATCCCGCCATTAGCTGGTCGAGCAGCGACAGTGTGTCGCGCGGCGATCCGCCGCCTGCGCGCACGACGAGCGGCAACACGCCCGGAGCGACCTTCATGTTCTCGCTGTCGCACATTTGCTGCACGTAGTCGAGCATCTGAGCAGGCGGCACCAGCCGGAACGGATAGTGGTGCGTACGCGACCTGATGGTGCCGATCACCTTCTCGGGCTCCGTCGTGGCGAAGATGAATTTGACGTGCTCTGGCGGCTCTTCGACGATCTTCAGCAGCGCGTTGAATCCGCTTGGCGTGACCATGTGCGCCTCGTCGAGGATGAAGATCTTGTAACGGTCGCGGGCCGGCGCGAAAATGGCGCGTTCGCGCAGGTCGCGGGCGTCATCCACACCACCGTGGCTGGCAGCGTCGATCTCGACCACGTCGAGGGATCCACCACCGTCACGGCCGAGCTCGATGCAGCTGGAGCACTTTCCGCACGGCGTATCCGTCGGACCCTCAACACAATTGAGACACCTGGCAAGGATGCGCGCGCTCGTCGTCTTGCCGCAACCGCGCGGCCCGCTGAACAGATACGCGTGATTCAC
>DATMTC010000186.1:0-5152 GCA_035565115.1 Microbacteriaceae bacterium
CACCGTGACAACCGGCCGAATGACCCTGCTCTCGGTGCACACCGCCGACCGGGAAGACGAAGCCACCGTGCTGGCCGTTGCCGCGGCTGCGGAGGCCGGCTCTGAGCATCCGATCGCGCGCGCCATCGTGGATGCAGCGCCTAGGTCGGACTCGTTGGTGGCCGAGTCGTTCCGGTCCGAGCAGGGATTCGGGGTGGAGGCCGTCGTCGACGGCATGCACGTGACGATCGGCCGTGCGGCCTGGTTGGCGGATGCCTGGGCGCTCGAGCTGCCGAAAACGCTTGCGGATGAACTCGCCAGAGCCGAGGCATCCGGAATGACGGCTGTCGCGGTGGCGTGGGATGGCGCGGCACGCGGCCTGCTCGTCGTCGGCGACACGGTCAAGGAGTCGAGCGCATCCGCGATCGCGCAGTTTCGGCGGCTGGGCCTGAACCCTGTGCTGCTGACCGGCGACAACGATGGCGTGGCGCGGGCCATCGCCGGGCGTGTCGGCATCAACGATGTGCGAGCCGACGTCACGCCCCGTCAGAAGCTCGAGGCGATTACGACGTTGCAGGCGAACGGCCACGTTGTCGCCATGGTGGGCGACGGCGTGAATGACGCTGCGGCGCTGGCGGCAGCTGACCTCGGCATCGCCATGGGTGCAGGAACGGATGCCGCGATCGCGGCCAGCGACATCACGATCGTGAGCGGCGACCTGCGTGCCGTCGGTCACGCCATCCGCTTGGCCCGCCGAACGCTCGGCACCATCAAGGGGAACCTGTTCTGGGCGTTCGCGTACAACGTGGCGGCCATTCCGGTTGCCATGCTCGGCCTGCTGAACCCGGTGCTTGCCGGCGCAGCCATGGCCCTGTCATCGGTGTTCGTCGTGACGAATAGCCTGCGGCTGCGGGGTTTCGCCGGTCACAGCGAGCGCTGAATACGACCTATCGGCAACGTATTCGCTCTCAGGCACCGGTCTATCGCAGCGGTTCAAGGGCGGGGTGCGCGCGGAGCCCCTCTATCCCGTGTGTCGCGAGCACGGCGAACGCTCCGATCACCGGTGCATCCACCCCGACCAACAGGAGCGGCGCGGCATTCTGGAACTGGAAAGCGACGTTCCAGTGGGCAGGGTCTGGGTAGCACGCCACCACGGCGTCGAAATAGAAGCTCAGCCACTGACCACCAGCGGCGATGACCATCCTCTTGTTGCTTATCAGCACGGGCGCCATCTGGTGCTCCCGCCACTGTGCTGCCGCCTCGGCGTTGGCGCGTGACCGCGCCGAAGCGTTGCCGATGGCATTCACGACCAACCCGGCAGCGACGAATGCGGGCCGTCCGATGTAAAAGCCACCAGACTGCACGTATGAAACGTCACGTCCGTAGTAGCGCTGATATTGCGCGTGAACCGAGAAGAAGAACGCCTCACCCGGGTCGGGAATGATTCCCCACGCTGGGAATGGATCGGGCAACTGCCCTGCCAGCATGCTGGCAACGACGTCGCGCGCGGCCCGCCAGGACTGCTGGATCTCGTCCGCTTTGACCTTCTCGCCAATCTCCTGCTTTGTGAATCGACCGGTGCGATGTCGCCAATCTCGGTGCACTCGGACGGCACCGGTGATCGTGAAGACGATGCTCACGATGATCGCTGCCAAGAGCACAAGCGCGACACCCGACGTTGTGAACGCCCACGCGGTCTGATCCGCGATGATGCCCTGTAGCGCCCAAGCCACGATCGAAATACCGAAATAGAACACAGGAATCAGCGCGAGGGGAATGATCCATCTCAGGTGTCGCTTCACATTTTGACGGTATCGCAGTAATTGCAATACGGCGGGCTACCTGATCGACACTGTGGAGGGTGAGCGCGGCATCCCGCCGGTGAGGTGCGCAATAACTGCCGCGCCGACCTCGCGCGGATTCTCATCGAGGATGAAGTGGCCGCCCGGCACGATCTCGACCGTGAGCATCCGCGCTCGCCGGGCAGGAACTGCCATGACGGCTGCCGGAATGTACGCGTCACGGTCTGCGCCGATGAGCAGAGTCGGGGTCTCGAACGATCGCTTGCGGTCGCGCCGCAGCACGAGCCGCAGAATGTCGCGCAGAACGAATGCGCCGTGCAAGCGCTGCCCTGCCCGCGCGATGGACGACCGCGCCGTTGGCTTGGCATAAACATCGACGAGTTCGTCAGACCAGACTGACGTGTCGCTCGCATCTCTGCTGAGGTACCAGCGGATGATCCGGCGCCGCTTCTGCACGAATGCCCCGAGGCCGGGCACCTCGAAAAGCGCAGTGACCCACATGCGCCACAGGTTGGGGAGAAGCTTGCTCTGCAGCGGCCATGGGTGTGAGTCAGAGACCGACACGAGGTGGCGCACCCGCTTCGGGGCATCGAGCGCAATACGAAATCCCAGCCTCGCGCCCCAGTCGTGTCCGACAATGTCGGCATCGGGCAAACCCAGCTCATCGAGCAGTGCAATCACGTCGCGGGCGCGCTCCGTTGTCGAATATCCGTGCGCGGACGGGTCGCTCCAACCGAAGCCAGGAAGATCAACCGCCACAACGTGGAAGGACTGCGACAGCATCGGGAGCAGTCCTCGCCATGCGTACCAGTGCTGCGGAAACCCGTGCAGCAAGACCACGGTGGGCGCGCTGTCATCGCCCGCCACTGCGATATGGATGCGGATGCCACGAACCGTGACGAACCGATGGCGCACGTCCGCGACCTGCGGCATACCTGCCAGGTCGGTGGAGACTGCTGCTGATTTGGCCATCACCCTGCCTCAATTAGTCAGGCGCTTGACTATTCTGAGCAGTGTTCTCGATAAAGTCAAGCGCATGACTAGTTCATCTTCGGGACGCGACCACGCACAGCTGAACCCGCTGACCGGCCGCACGCAGCCGATCGGCGACCTGATGCGCCTTGCGCAGCAACGCCTTGTCGGCTATCTCGACGCTGCGCTCAGCGCCGCTGGATACACCGACGTACGGTCCGCGCACGTTTCGGTGCTCGCCATGATCGAAGCGGACGGCTCACGCCTGATGGATCTTGCCGACCGCGGGGCGCGCACCAAACAGGCGACAGCCGAACTCTGCGCACACCTGGTCGCTCGTGGCTACCTCACGCTGACACCCGACACGACCGACCGGCGCGCGCGCCTATACCGGCCGGCCGAGTCCGGCTGGGTTCTGCTGCATGCCGCGGCTCTCGCGGTCGATGAATACGAAGCGTGGCTTGATCGCACAATCGGGCAGGATGCGATCGGTCAGCTCACACGCATCCTGACCACCATCATCGACAAATCGGCCGGCTGACCTTCGCACTCGACAAACCAGACGGCTGCTCCGTATGCAGGAAGAATCAGGGGTTCGACTGGACTATCCACTCGGCCTCCCGATTCTTCCTGTATTGCGGTACAGGCGCGCCCGGATGCGCATGGGCGAGCGGCCGGTTACTCGCCGAGCACGGCCCGCGCAAAGCCTTGGGAGCGCTGGCGCAGGCCGACGATCCGTTCTTCGCGTGCGGCATCCACGTCAAATCCGACGTATGCGACCGGAGGCCGCTTGCGCACGTTGGCCGAGCATCCGAAGTTCGCACAGACGAGCGTGCCGACGGTGTCGCCCTTCCTGCCGGACTGGCCGGCACGTTTGGCGCCGTAGAAGACGACCTCGTTCGTGAGGTTGACGTCTTGGCACCACGAGCATTGCGCTCGGGTTCGCGGCGTCGCCTCGGCCTGTCGCAGCATGACGCCGATCACGGTTTGCTCGTGCGCCGCATCGTCAAGGGCGACGACGAAGTACGCGCGGCGGGGTGCCTTGCGATCACGCCAGCCGAAGTAGTCGAGCTGGTCCCAGTTCGTCGCCTCGAAGTCGAGCGGCAGGGCGAGGTCGCTGACCTCTTTGCGCGACGCGTTCACAAATGAGGAGCGGATTTGTTGTTCTGTCAGAGAAAGCATGTCAAGTCACCAATCACATCGGCCGACGCAGCGCTGTGTGGGCGCTGATCGCCACGGCCGAATATCGCATGAACGGGCGGATGCCCGAGAGATGGGTCCCAAAGGATGGGTCGCGAAAACGGCGCCGCGAGAACCGCGACGCAGTGGGTGGCTTTACGCCCTGTTGGCGTGAGAAACGCCAACAACCTCCTTGCGCCCAGCGGGCAGTGAGGTGGGAAGCGCAGACATACGACCACAGTAGCAAACCGGTCGCGTATCGTGGTGTGCCGTGAGCCAATACGATCCTGCAGGCCCCGCCGCATCCGCGCCAGCACTATCCGTGCGCGGCTTGACCAAGGCATATGGCGAAAAGCTTGCGGTGGACCACATCGACTTGGATGTTCCTGCCGGCTCGTTCTATGGCCTGGTCGGGCCGAACGGCGCTGGCAAGACCACGACACTGTCGATGGCGACCGGCCTGCTGCGCCCCAACGCCGGGCAGGCGTTGATTCACGGCGTCGACGTCTGGCAACACCCCCTGGAGGCCAAGCGTCTGGTCGGCGTGCTGTCCGACGGCGTCAAATTGTTCGACCGGCTCTCTGGCGCGCAGCTCGTCACATACGCCGGGCTACTGAACGGGATGCCTCGTGAGACCGTCGCAGAACGTGTCGCCGACCTGCTCGACCTGTTCGATCTGACCAGCGCAGGCGGAACGCTCGTCGTCGACTACTCGGCAGGCATGACGAAGAAGATCGCGCTTGCGTGCGCGCTCATCCACGCGCCGAAGCTGCTCGTGCTCGACGAGCCGTTCGAGTCCGTCGACCCGGTCTCTGCAGCGAACATCCGCGACATCCTTGACGGCTACGTGCGCTCGGGTGGAACCGTTATCGTCTCGAGCCACGCCATGGACATGGTTCAGCGGATGTGCGACCACGTCGCGGTGATCTCGTCCGGTCATGTGCTTGCGGCTGGCACCGTCGACGATGTGCGAGGCGAGTCCACGCTCGAAGACCGCTTCGTCGAGCTGGTCGGAGGCCGCCGCCACGGAGAGGGACCGTCGTGGTTGCGCACCTCGTAAGGCTGCGCCTGCTGCTTCTGAAGAACTCGCTGCTGCGCAGCACGTGGCAGCTGATCGCCGTGATCATCGGCGGGCTGTACGGGCTCGGGATGCTCGCACTCCTGACCGTCGGACTGGTTGCGCTCAGTTGGACCCCGGTCGAATTCGCCAGAACTGCGGT
>DATMTC010000187.1:0-1550 GCA_035565115.1 Microbacteriaceae bacterium
CAGCGAGAGCAAGAACGCCACAATCGGGCCTGCAGCGTTCACCATGCCGAACGAGTTGCCGATGCTGCTGTAGAAGATGAACAGGGCCGGCACAAGCGGCACGATGATCAGCGAGCGCAGGTAGCGGGGGTCGCGGAACCAATATGTGAGGGAGCGGGCGGCGACGGCGCCTGCCGGAGTTGCCGGCACGACCGAGAAGAAGCCCAGCTTGTTCGTCGCTGTCCTGCGGCTCGCCGTGTGCGGCGCCACCGAAAGGGAACGTTCGATGCTCCAGCCCCAGAGCAGCCAGAGCGCGGCAAGCGTTGCCGCGGCGATCACGAAGTGCAACCCGGCCGCGGCAGAATCGCCCAACGCAATATCGCTCGGCACAGCCCACACGGCGCCGATGGGTGTCCAGGCGAGCGACGAGGCCAGCCCCGGGAGAGCATCCGACGCTCCTCGAATCCCGTTCGTTGTCGCAATGATGATCGGGCCGAGCAGCACCAGCGGAATGAAGATGACGATGCCGCCGATTTCGCGAAACCGGCGACCAGACGAGAGCCTGGCGCCGAGGGCGATGACGGCGCGGGATGCGACGACGCAGGTGAGCACGCCGATCGCTGCGCACACGAGTGCTACTGCTGCGGCAAGCGGATGCTGCCACCAGGTCGCCGCGGTCGCTGCGGCTCCCAGCGTTGTGATGATGCCTGGAATGCCGAGCACACCGCACAGGGCAAGACCGACGAGCAGCTGCCTGCGCGGAATCGGGAACGTGATCAGCCTGGACGGGTCGAGCACCTGGTCGATCCCGGTGCTGATCAGGGGGATAACGATCCAGCCGAGAATCAGGGCTGAGCCGCCGAGCACGACCGCAGTTCTGGCAAATTCGACCGGCGTCCAACTGAGCGCAACCAGTCCGACGGTCAGGAGTGCGAGCATCCCGAGCCCGTACAGCCCGCCGATGATCACGGCGATCATCTGCCACGTGCTGCGCAGCAGCGAGTTCTTCAGAAGCAGCAGGCGCAGCCTTACGAGGTGCGCAACCACGACGGTCCCTCTCCGTGGCGGCGGCCTCCGACCAGCTCGACGAAGCGGTCTTCGAGCGTGGACTCGCCTCGTACATCGTCGACGGTGCCAGCCGCAAGCACATGACCGGACGAGATCACTGCGACGTGGTCGCACATCCGCTGCACCATGTCCATGGCGTGGCTCGAGACGATCACCGTTCCGCCCGAGCGCACATAGCCGTCGAGGATGTCGCGGATGTTCGCTGCAGAGACCGGATCGACGGACTCGAACGGCTCGTCGAGCACGAGCAGCTTCGGCGCGTGGATGAGCGCGCAGGCAAGCGCGATCTTCTTCGTCATGCCTGCCGAGTAGTCCACGACGAGCGTTCCGCCTGCGCTGGTCAGGTCGAACAGATCGAGCAGGTCGGTGACACGCTCTGCGACGGTCTCACGAGGCATCCCGTTCAGCAGCCCGGCGTACGTGACGAGCTGCGCGCCAGAGAGCCGGTCGAACAGTTTGACGCCGTCGGACAGCACGCCGACCAGACGCTTGGCCTCCAGGGG
>DATMTC010000188.1:0-2150 GCA_035565115.1 Microbacteriaceae bacterium
CTTTGCCGGTGGCCGATGAGCCGGAGGACCCGGCGCATCCTGTCATGGTCAGCACGAGGCTTACCGCTGCTGCGATCAACGCGAGATG
The DNA here is from genome assembly GCA_035565115.1 of Microbacteriaceae bacterium. Taxonomy (GTDB): domain Bacteria; phylum Actinomycetota; class Actinomycetes; order Actinomycetales; family Microbacteriaceae; genus Rathayibacter_A. The sequence goes on from DATMTC010000188.1 coordinate 89, forward strand.
GCGTTTCTTCACGGGTTTTCTCCTAGGTGTTTTGCGAGGTCGGGCTTGCGCGGGTCAGTGGATGTCGTCGCGGAAGACGACACGCTTTTCGCCTGCAGTGACGGGCAGGTCGAATCGGTTGTTCCGCGGAGGAAGCGGGCAGTTGTAGTGCGCAGAGAAGCCGCACGGTGGCACGAATGCCCGGTTGAAGTCGAGCACGACTCGGCCTGGGTCGCCGAATCCGCCGTCGTCGGCACGTTGGACGAACAGGAACCGACCTGATGCGTATGTGCCGTCTTCGCCGTCCTGACCGTTGGTGGTGTCACCGAATACGAGAAGCAGAACTCCGCCGTCGTCGAATGCGCTGAACGTGTATTCGACTCCATCCCGAGCGAATCGGATGTCTCCTGGAACGACGAGTTCGCGCGTTCCCCCGTTGTCCCTGATGTGCTCGAACGGGATGGTGCGATCGGATGCGACGGGGCTGAAATCCGCGTCGATCACCCACGACGGGTCGAAGTCGAACGCCGAGATCGTCTCGAATCGCTGAATCGCGTCTGAGTTGGCGTCCCACAGCCTGAACCCGTGCTCGGGCTCGCCCGTGTCGATGTTGCGTCGTTCGAGTCTGGTTACTGTCACGGTGTGCGGCAGGCCCGTCGAAACCTGCGCCAGGGTCGGCTCATCGCCATCCGCGTACCAGCGCGTTTCGATGAGGCTCAGATTGCCGAGAGGTGCGGTGACGGATGCGAGTCGGCCGCTGCGCCATGCCTGGTAGCCGCGGCGTGCTGCATCGGCGGCGTCAGAGGTGGATGCCTGCGTGGAAGTTTGCGTGGAAGTTTGCGTTTGGGTCACGGTTTCAGTCACAAAGTCGGGTAAACACTTCGATCTTCGTTTCTGTTCCATGCCGAGCGCGAATTCGATGGCGAATTGTTGCGCCTTGTTCGCCGTTCAGACTGACGGGTCGTGGCGGGTTGCCCGCGTCACCGACGGCGATATAACGAGCAGGATGCCTGCGATTGCGGGAATCAGGAGCGCCCACCCGAGTGCGGGTTGAGCGTACAACCCCTGGAAGCATCCGATTGCGACGGCACCCTGAACCAGTTGCCATGAGACGGCGGCTCCGCGCATCCACGACTTCGAGCGAAGTGAGCCGACGGCGGCGATCAGCACCCAGATCACGCCGATACCGGCGAGAACGAGAATGGCGATGGCGCTGGCGGTCGACGTGGGTTTTGTTGTGATGAGTTCGACAAGTAGCCAGGCGAACACCACGATCATCATGGCGCCCTCGGCGAACAGCAGCGCGGTCAAGATGACGAGAAAAACGGGTCGCTGTACCGGCTTTGCGCCCTCTGGCGCATTACCACGCGCGGGTGTCTGGCCGGTGTTCACAGCGTTATCCCATACAAAACTATTGATCTTCAACTACCAGTATGGGACCATATTTGAGGTCGAGTTGACGCTCACAGGGTTGTGGGCAGGTCTGAAGCGAATTCAGCTAAGGCGGTCGCGACGCGAAGCCCGAGACAGATCATCCATCCTGCAACTCGAGACTTACCCCGAATCTTGGTCAATTGACCATGCCTGGCAACAAAGGAGCACCCCTATGGACTGGCGCGACAAGGCCGCCTGCCTCACCGCCGACCCCGAGCTTTTCTTCCCCGTTGGGAACACAGGGCCGGCCGTCGATCAGATCGACAAGGCGAAGGCGGTGTGTGCTCGCTGCACAGTCACCGAAGTGTGCCTGCAGTATGCGCTCGAGACCGGACAGGATTCCGGCGTCTGGGGCGGGCTGTCCGAGGATGAGCGTCGTGCGCTGAAGCGTCGTGCGGCGCGTGCGCGTCGCGCCTCCTAGCAATACTCCTTACTACTTTTCTTTGCTGGTCGCGCTTGTGTGCACAACACGCGCCGCGACCGGAATTCAGGTGACACCGGCCGCCGAACGGATAATCCCGTCCGCACGCCGCCTCACCTGAATTCCAGTCACACAACACGGCGAACACGAGCCGAGCAGAGCCGGCGGATGCGGGTGGTGGGCCCGGGTTCGGCGGGCATTTATGGGCAGGCCCGCCACGCGCATCCG
>DATMTC010000189.1:0-8240 GCA_035565115.1 Microbacteriaceae bacterium
AACGTCGCGCCGGATGCCAAGCCGCTGGTCACCTGCGACGACGACAGCAGCGTGAAGTACCTGCTCGGACCCGTGGAAGTCAGCGGATCTGATATCAGCAACGCCACGGCAGGCATGGTGCAGGCCAACGGCGCCTCAACCGGCCAGTGGGCGATCAACCTGGTGTTCAACGGTCAAGGCACGAAAGACTTCTCGGCGGTCAGTTCACGACTGGTCGGGCTGCAGTCGCCGCGCAACCAGTTCGCGTTCGTGCTGGATGGCAAGGTTTTGTCCGCACCTGTGATGCAGGGCGTCATCACAGACGGCAAGCCGCAGATCACCGGAAACTTCACAGAGACGAGTTCGAAGGCGCTTGCCGACCAGCTGAAGTTCGGTGCCCTGCCGATCAGCTTCAAGGTGCAGAGTTCTGACACCATCTCGGCCACGCTCGGGTCCACGCAGCTTCTCAGTGGGCTCATCGCCGGCATCATCGGGCTGTTGCTCGTCGTCGTGTACACGCTGTTCCAATACCGTCTGCTCGGTTTGGTGACGATCACCTCGCTGGTCGTCGCGGCACTGCTGACCTACCTGGTGATCGCGATCCTGTCCTGGCGCATCGACTACCGCTTGTCGCTGGCAGGCGTCGCTGGCCTGATCGTCGCGATCGGCTTCACCGCGGACTCCTTCATCGTGTACTTCGAGCGAATACGCGACGAATTGAGAGACGGGAGAGTGCTCGAATCCGCGGTCGAAGCCGGCTGGAAACGGGCGAAACGCACGATTTATGCCTCGAAGGCGACGAACTTGCTGGCGGCGATCGTGCTGTACGTGCTTGCTGTCGGCAACGTGCAGGGCTTCGCGTTCACACTCGGGGTCACGACCGTGATCGACGTGCTCATCGTGATCTTGTTTACGCATCCGACTCTTCAGTTGCTCGCTCAGACACGCTTCTTCCAGAGCGGGTCCCCGCTGTCAGGACTCGATCCGCAGGCGCTTGGCGCCGTATACCGCGGTGCAGCTCAATTCAGGGCATCGCCGGCGATCGCAAAGGGCAAGGCAGCATCGTCGAGTCGCGAGGCCGCGAAACGTCAAACCATCGCGGAGCGCAAGGCCGCCGAACTCGTGGACGCAGGCACTTCGAATAAGAAGAGCCAAGGGAAGGATTCCTGATGGCAACGCGGTTCCAGAAGTTCGGAAACGAGCTATACACGGGCGAGCGCTCTATCGACTTCATCGGGATGCGCAAGATCTGGTACGGCATCGCAATCATCGTGATGATCGCGTCGATCCTGATTCCGGTGATCAGAGGCGGGTTCAACTTCGGTATCGACTTCCGCGGCGGTTCGCAGTTCCAGATCAGCGATGTGGCCACGACCGATCAGAAGCTCGCCGAGAACGCTGTGACAAGCGTGAAGCCGAACGCCGTTGTGCAGGTCAGCAGCGTCAACAACACCGGCGTGCGCGTGCAAACCGACCAGTTGACCTCGGACCAGACCAAGGCGGTGTCAGACGCCCTCGCGAAGGCATACGACGTTCCAGAGACGAATGTTGCTGCCTCGTTCATCGGCCCGAGCTGGGGCGCCGATGTGAGCAGACAGGCGATCCAGGGGCTCGTGGTGTTCTTGCTGCTCGCCTTCATCGCCATGGCACTGTATTTCAGAACCTGGAAAATGTCGGCCGCCGCCATTCTGTCGCTGTTCCACGACCTGATCTTGACCGCAGGGGTCTATGCCGCTGTCGGGTTCGAGATCACACCGGCGACGATGATCGGATTCCTGACGATCCTCGGCTATTCGTTGTATGACACCGTCGTCGTGTTCGACAAGATCCGTGAGAACACGACAGAAGACAAGGACCAGCTGAAACACACGTTCTCCGAATCGGTGAACCTCGCCGTCAACCAGACACTCGTGCGTTCGATCAACACAGCGGTCGTGGCAGCGCTTCCCGTCGGCTCGATTTTGTTCATCGGAGCATACGTTCTCGGTGCAGATACGCTCCGAGACATTTCGCTTGCCTTGTTCATCGGCATTCTGATCGGTACATACTCGACGATCTTCATCGCTGCTCCGTTGTACGCTGATTTCCGGCACAACGAGCCTGCAATCCGCAAACACGACAAGAAGGTGCTCGCAGCGCGTTCCAAGGCGCCAGTCGACGCTTCGCTCGCAGTCGCGACCACGGAATAACGGCGAAGCATGGCGGGTTTTAACACTGTTGACGACGAAGTCTCTGTCGCAGACGCGACCGCTCTGATCTCTGCTGGCACCGGCTGGCTTCTCGACGTACGAGAACAATACGAGTGGGACACCGGCCATGCTCCTGGGGCGCACCACATTCCGATGCAAGAGGTGGGCCTGAGATCGGATGAACTGCCTGAAGACGAGCAGATCTTCGTGATCTGCCACACGGGTGCCAGGTCGGCGATGGTGACCAACGCCCTCAAGCGTGCCGGATTCGAAGCAGCGAACGTCGTCGGCGGGATGGACGCGTGGCAGCGGGCAGGCGAAGAGGTCGTTCGAGGCTGATCGAGCGCGGCCGCGGCACCTGGCAGTCCGCGTGCACAGAGTGCACGGGGAATGCCGCAATAATAGAGGCAGGAGGCGTGCGTGATGGTAGACACAACAACATCGCAGACCGCCTCGCTGCGCCGACTTGTTCCGCGGATCTTCTCCAGAGCCCAGCCTGCCGGGGCAGTTGACACACTGGTCAAGACCGTTCGGATGCATCACCCGAAGGCCGACCTTTCTGTAATCGAGCGTGCATACTCGGTTGCCGAGCGTGCCCACGCCGACCAGAAGCGCCAGAGTGGCGAGCCGTACATCACGCATCCGGTCGCCGTTGCGCAGATCTTGGCCGATCTCGGGATCGGACCCAAAACGATCGCCGCAGCACTCCTGCACGACACGGTCGAGGACACCGAATACACCCTCGACCAATTGCAGAACGATTTCGGTGACGAGATCGCCATGCTCGTCGACGGCGTCACCAAGCTCGACAAGGTCAAGTACGGCGAGAGCGCGCAGGCCGAGACCGTCCGCAAGATGATCGTGGCGATGTCGAAAGACATCCGCGTTCTGATCATCAAACTCGCCGACCGGCTGCACAATGCCAGGACCTGGGGATTCGTGCCTGCGGAATCCGCGACCCGCAAAGCCACCGAGACACTCGAAATCTACGCTCCGCTCGCACACCGTCTGGGCATCCAGGCGATCAAATGGGAGCTGGAAGACCTCTCATTCGCCGTGCTGTACCCGAAGCTGTACGTCGAGATCGAGAGTCTTGTCAAGCAACGCTCACCGGAGCGCGAACATGTCGTGCAAGAGGTGATCGACGCGATCAACGACGACCTGAAGGCGGCGAAGATTCGCGGCAAGGTCAGCGGGCGCCCAAAGCAGTTTTACTCGATCTACCAAAAGATGGTCGTGCGCGGGCGAGAGTTCGATGAGATCTACGACCTGGTCGGCATTCGAGTGCTCGTGAACTCGGTGCGGGACTGCTACGCCGTTCTCGGGCAGATCCACGCACGGTGGACGCCGATGCCCGGACGATTCAAGGATTACATCGCAACACCGAAGTTCAACCTGTACCAGTCGCTGCACACGACGGTTGTCGGCCCAGAAGGGCGCGCTGTCGAGATTCAGATTCGCACCGAGGAAATGCACCAACGTGCCGAGTTCGGCGTCGCTGCGCACTGGAAATACAAGGAACGCGTTGCAGGACGTGGATCGCATGCAACTCCCAAGGTCGACACGGACATGGCGTGGCTTGCACACATTTCGGACTGGCAGGCAGAAACGGCCGACCCGAGCGAGTTCCTCGATTCGCTTCGCTTCGAAATCGGTGCGAAAGAGGTGTACGTGTTCACGCCGAAGGGGCGTGTGATCGGGCTGCCCGCCGGTGCGACACCTGTCGACTTCGCATACGCCGTGCACACCGAGGTCGGGCATCGCACGATGGGCGCGAAGGTCAACGGTCGCCTCGTTCCCCTGGAGAGCACACTGGTGACCGGCGACATCGTCGAGGTGTTCACGTCGAAGAACCCAGACTCTGGTCCAAGCCAGGATTGGCTCGGCTTCGTGAAGAGCCCGCGCGCGCGGAACAAGATCCGCCAGTGGTTCACCAAGGAGCGCCGCGACGAGGCAATCGAACAGGGCAAGGATGCGATCGCCCGGGCAATGCGCAAGCAGAACCTGCCGCTCCAAAAGCTGATGAGTCAAGACTCGTTCGCCGAGGTTGCCTCGCAACTGCGCTATGACGACGTGTCAGCGCTCTACGCTGCTGTCGGCGAAGGGCATGTTTCAACACAGTCTGTGATCGAGAAGGTCGTCGCATCCGTTCAGGTTGAGACCGAGAGCGATGCGGCCGACCTGAACGTTCCTTCCAAGGGACAGTCACGTCAGTTCAAGCAGAGCGATTCCGGCGTTCTCGTTCGCGGTGCACCCGACATTCTCGTGAAGCTTGCCAAATGCTGCACGCCGGTGCCGGGAGACGCCATTGTCGGATTCGTGACCCGCGGCTCCGGTGTCTCGGTGCACCAGGCGGACTGCCACAACGTGCAGTCCCTGTTGCAAGAACCCGAGCGCATGATCGACGTTGAGTGGGCGCCGTCATCGAAGAGCGTGTTTCTGGTGCAAATCCAGGTGGAGGCGCTCGATCGGGCCGGCCTGCTTTCCGATGTCACCCGCGTGCTGTCCGAGTATCACGTCAACATCCTGTCTGCGACCGTCACGACGTCGAGCAACCGGCTCGCACTGAGTCGGTTCGTATTCGAGATGGGGGACACCACCCATCTCGATCGCGTCCTGAACGCCGTGCGTCGCATCGACGCGGTTTACGACGTGTACCGGGTCAGCGCCGGCTGATTCGGCACTGGATGATCGGCAACCGAATCGAGGCGCTCTAAAGCCGCCCTGCGACCGGGCAGATGCATTGTCGTTTCGATCCTCGAGCGGCACGCTGCCACATCGACTCCGAGCCGACCGATCAGCCACACAAGCGCGGCACGTTCGCCGGACCCGAACTGAGGACCCATCACAAGGTCGAAGGCGGTTCGCGTCGGCGAGGTCACCGGCATCGTGTCGATCAGTTGCACGTCGCCGGCTGCCATCCGCGTCTCGCGAACGAGCATCCTGCCCGTGCGTCGCACGACAACGCGATTGGTGCGTGGCACGCACAAGGTGTGACGTTGTGGCGGATCGCTCAGCTGACCGTAGATCCACAGCGCGCTTTCGCCCTCCGCTATCGCACGATCGCCGACAATCGACCAGAGTGCGTGCGCTCGCGCCTGTGGGGTGTTCGCCTGGTCGATGGGAGCGAAGCATTCGTCGATGGGGTACACCTCACCGTCCAGGCGGGCAGCACTCAACTCTGGCAATGGCAGATCAGGTGCGTATAGGACGGGAGGCAGAAGTCGGGTCACAGCGAACATGGTGCACCACGACGAGCGGATGCCGGAGCGCAAAGCCGCCGATTGTGGAGAGGCCGCCACGGCACCCTCCTGTGGAGGGTGGCAGTGTTAGCCCAGTGCCTTCAGCCAGGTCTTCTGCGCTTCGAGGGCTTCCTCTGCCGCCTTCACCTTGGAGCTGTCGCCGCCGGCCTTCGCCGTCTCAAGCTCGTCTTCCAATTTAGCGATCGACGCGTGCAACTGTGCGGCGAGGCCTTCGCTTCGAGCCTTCTTCTCCGGATTGTTGCGCTGCCAATGGTCTTCTTCTAGCTTGCGCACGGCGTTCTCAACCTTGCGCAACCGGTCTTCGACAACCTTCACCTGATCGCGAGGAACCTTGCCGATCTCGTCCCATCTGCGCTGAATCGATTGCAACGTGGTGCGAGCCTCGGTCCTGTCCGTCGCCTTCAGCAGCGGCTCCGCTTCTTCGAGCAACGCGAGCTTCTGCGTCAGGTTCGCGGCATACTCTTCGTTCTCGCGCGCGTCGATCTCCGATTTCGCACCGAACAGCGCGTCGCCTGCGGCTTTGAATCGCGCCCAGAGGGCATCGTCGCTTCGCTTGCCAGCACGGCCAGACCGCTTCCACTCATCAAGCAGCGATCGATACGCAGGGATGCCATCTGCACCCTGGGGAATGAGCGCTTCCGCCTGCTCGATCAGCGCGGTCTTGCGAGTGCGCACGTCGCGGTGCTGAGCATCCAGCTCGGCGAAGAATTCCTTGCGATTGTGCTCGATGGTGGCTCGCGCTGCTCGAAATCGCTTCCACAGGTCGTTGGCCTCACCCTTGGGCAGCCTGGGGCCATCGTGCTGGTGTGCCTGCCAGCGGGTGAACAGTGCGTCAAGCGTGGCTGTCGTCTGCTTCCACTGCGTCTTAGCCGGATCCTCGGCAGCCAGCGCTTCGACCTCTTCGACGATGCGGGTGCGCTCGGCGATCGCGCCAGCCAGTGCCGCCTTGGCTTCAGCCGACTGTTGTTCTGTGAGCTCCTCGACAGCGCCGCCGAGCTTGGAAAGCCGCTCGGTCAGCGACGCAAGATCGCCCACGGCGTTCGCGTCTGCGATGTGCGCGCGGAGCGTCGCGACGGCCTTCGCAACATCCGCGGCCGGTGCGCCACGTTTGGCCCGTTGCTCGAGCAGCGTCACCTGACCTGCAAGGTCGGTGAACTTGCGCTCGAAGTATGCAAGCGCTTCTTCAGGCGACCCGTCGGGAAACTGCCCGACGACGCGTTCTCCGTCGCCTTCCCGAACATAGACGGTTCCCGTCTCATCGACGCGACCCCACGGTTGCTGATCTGTCGTACTAGCCAAGAGCCTCACCTTGCCTGGGCCGGCTGCCCTCGTGGCAACCGGACATTGCGTTTTAGCCTATTGCACCTGCGCGGGCGCAGAAGATGAGCCTACTTGATCGTTATCGAGTCGATCTTCGGTGTGACGGCCGGCTTGCCATCGGTGCCACCGCCGGCGACTCCGGCATCCGTGACTTTCGATTTGAGCTCACCGAGATCGCTGGTGATCTTGCCGATCACGGTGTAGCCGCCAGCCGAGTCAGACGGGATCGTGGTGTCGCCGTAGACGATGAAGAATTGGCTGCCCTGGCTGGAGGCGTTACCGCTTTGTCGCGCCATGGCGATGGTGCCAGACGGGTAGACGTTGTCTGCAGGGGCGTTCTCGATCGGACCATAACTGTAGCCGGGGCCGCCTGTGCCGTCACCGTTCGGGTCACCGCACTGCAGCACCTTGAACGTGGCGCCGGTCGTCAAGCGGTGGCACACGTTTCCGTTGTAGAAGCCCTTGTTGATCAGGCTGATGGTCGATGACACCGCCTGCGGAGCATCCTTTCCGTCGAGCTCGAAGTTCAGCGGGATGCCGTTGATGGTCATCGTGCCCGTCCAGGTTCTGCCTTCAGCCAGTGTCGAGGGTGGGACGCCGGATGCCGTCGTCGGTGTTGGAGTCGCGGATGCAGACGGCTTGCTCGACGATGTGCTCTTGCTGCTGAAGAACGTCAACTGCGCCGTGACGGCCAAGACGACAATGACAAGCACACCGATGCTCGCGATGATGTTGTCGCGCACCCTGCGCTTGTGTGCGCGCTCGTGCACGGTGACGCGGGCGTTGTACACCCGCAGCCGTTCGCGCGCCTGCCTGCTGTCTTTGCCGTTCTGCTTCTTCTGCGCCACGTGTCTCCTTCGCCAGGTGAACTTTACGGGGAAAGCCTATGGGTCGACAAATACGTGTCTGTGGCGCCAACTAGTCTGGATGGCATGGTCGACACGCAGGCGGGCTTGCGCGGTGGCGCTACGCCGCTTGCTGTGCGAATGCGCCCGCGCAACCTCCACGAGGTCGCCGGTCAGAAGCACCTGCTCACCCCCGGATCGCCGCTCGTTGCGCTCGCGAGCGACAAGTCGGGGGAGCGTGGATCTGTCTCGGTGATCCTGTGGGGGCCGCCTGGCACCGGCAAGACGACGCTCGCGCAAGCGATCGCTCATTCGTCTGGACGCCGCTTCGTCGAACTGTCTGCCGTCTCGGCTGGCGTTCGCGACGTGCGCCAGGTGATGGAAGAAGCGCTGTCGAACCGCGACCTGTACGGCGTATCCACTGTGCTGTTCCTGGACGAGATCCATCGGTTCAGCAAGGCGCAACAGGATGCGCTGCTTCCCGGCGTCGAGAACGGCTGGGTCATCCTGGTTGCTGCCACGACGGAGAACCCGTCGTTCTCGGTCATTTCGCCTCTGTTGTCGCGCTCGCTGCTGCTCACGCTCGAGCAGCTCAGCGACAACGATCTTGGCACTCTCATCGATCGTGCCGTCAGCGACCCACG
>DATMTC010000190.1:0-1967 GCA_035565115.1 Microbacteriaceae bacterium
CCACAGCGGCCCGCAAGAAGTCGAGCACGCGCGGCTGGGCGCGATCACCGGCGACGGCCAGACAGATCTCGACAGGCTCGGCATCCAGCACAGGGACGTACGCGATGTCTGGGCGAGAATAGGTCGCTGCCAGACTTTCGGGCACGAGCGCAACTCCGCCACCCGCCGCGATCAGTTCGAACTTCTCCTCGACGGTCGCGGTGCGCCTGCTTTGCGTGCTCATGATCGACTCTCCTGCAAGGTCGGCCATGCTCAACGCCTGTTTAGTCGCCAGCGGATGCGTCACGGGAAGACACGCCACCTTCTGCTCGCTCGCGAGCAGTTCGACGCGCAGGCCGCTTTCGTCGAACGGGCGGCGCAGGCATCCCACTTCGATCCTGCCGTCGCGCAGCGGAGCATCCTGCTCCCACCAGTGCATCTGCACGAACTCGATCTCGACATTCGGATGCTCCGCGCTGAACACTCGAACCGCCTGCGAAACATGCAGCCCAGGCATGAACCCGACAACCAGCCGCTCGACTCCGCGATCGGCCTCGTGCACGCGCCGCACCGCCGAGTCGACGGTGGCAAGAACAGCACGCGACTCCTCGTAGAGCCGCTCACCCGCCGCCGTGAGTTGCACGTTTCTGGTCGAGCGGGTCAGCAGCGCGCAACCCAGCTCGCTCTCGAGCGCGCGGATCTGTCTGCTGAGCACCGGCTGTGCGATGTAGAGGCGTTCGGCGGCCCGGCCAAAGTGCTTCAACTCGGCAACCGTGGCGAAGTAGCGGAGTTTGCGCAGATCAAGGTCCATACCCTTAGGGTATCAATGATCGACGAAGGGTATTGGACCGGGACCGCCGACTCGCTGCACGCTTAATTCATGATCGTCATCACAACGCCCACGGGCGATATCGGTAGCCAAGTACTGGGCACACTGCTCGAGAGCACACCCACCCACAGCGAACAGCTTCGCGTCATCGTGCGCGACCCTGCAAGACTCCCCGACTCGATCCGAGAGCGGGTCGACGTTGTGCAGGGCTCGCACGCCGACCCGGATGTCGTCGATCGCGCATTCGACGGCGCCGATGCGGTGTTCTGGTTGGTGCCAGGCAACCCGCAAGCGCCGAGCCTCGAGGTCGCATACTCCGGGTTCACCCAGGCAGCAGCACGCGCGTTCGCGGCGCACGGCGTCAGTCACGTCGTCGGAGTCTCTGCCCTCGGCAGGGGCACACCAATGGCAGGACACGCCGGGCTCGTCACCGCATCCCTCGCGATGGACGATCTGATCGGCAGCAGCGGCGTCGCATATCGCGCACTGGCGAACGCCGGATTCATGGACAACATGCTTCGACAGGTGGCATCCATCCGCGACAACGGCGTGTTCACCAACACCGACTTGCCAGACCGCAAGGCTCCGTTGATCGCAACGCGCGACATCGCGAGGACCGCCGCCAGGCTGCTTCTCGATCGCTCGTGGAGCGGCGTCGGAAGCGTGCCGCTGCTCGGCCCAGAAGACCTGTCACAAACGGATGTCGCGCGCATCACCTCCGAGGTGCTCGGCACACCGGTCCGCTACGAGCGCCAGTCACTTGACGACTTCGGCGCCCAGCTCGCCGCGTACGGCATGAGCGACGCGATGGTCCATGGAATGGTCGACATGATGCGCGCCAAGGATGACGGGATCGATGACGGAATCCAGCGCACGCCGGAGAACGCAGGCTGGACCACATACCGTCAGTGGTGCGAAGAGTTGCTGAAGCCTGCCGTGTTCGCCGCCGCGCCCAGCGTCACAGTCTGAGCGCGGCAGCGCGGCAGCGCGGCAGCTCGGCAGCGCGGCAGCTCGGCCGAACGATCAGCTCGCGGTGAGCGACTTCTCGAAGTCCGTGTGCTCAGACAACCACTTCTTCACGATTGCCGGATACTCGTCTTCCTCTGCTCCGCCGCCCACGTTGAAGAGCTCGTTCTCGAGGTCAGCCAGCAGCTCGGGC
>DATMTC010000191.1:0-7023 GCA_035565115.1 Microbacteriaceae bacterium
TGCGCGAACGGATGGCGCGGCAGGTCTTCCAGCATCGACTGTCAAGCGATCTGCGCACGGACAGCTTTCGCATCAGCGCGAAGACGGGTTCGTTCTTGAACCTGCGCCATGAAATCGGGGTGGTCGAAGCGGATGCCGTCGGCGGCTCCGGCGCGCGCATTGCGATCGCGGCGCTGAGTCGCGCATCCGTTCCTGCGCTTGTGCATCAGGGTGTCGACCTTGCTATCGGAACGGCGGCCAGGATCGCGGTGGAGGCGCTGCGCTGACCGGTCACGGGCTGGCTTGTTCGCGGCGCGCGTCGTCAAAAAGCGCGTTTCCCGTCAGCGAGTAGTGCATTAATGCACGACCCGCGAGTTGCCGTCCGAGTGCTCCCCGCGAGTCGTCAAAAAGCGTGTTTCCCGTCGACGAGTAGTGCATTAATGCACGACCCGCGAGTTGCTGTCCGAGTGCTCCCCGCGAGTCGTCAAAAAAAGTGTTTCCCGTCGACGAGTAGTGCATTAATGCACGACTCGGGGGTCGCCGACCGATGCTCCACAGCGATGAGCACCGAAACCGCCAGCGTCGCCCCGCGAATTACACTGGGAAGCGTCCGCTCGCACTCGCGCACGAAGGAGCTTGCCATGGCCGCCTCATATGACGTCGTCGTTCTCGGAGCAGGACCCGGCGGGTATGTCGCCGCCATCCGCGCCGCACAGCAGGGGCTGTCGGTCGCGGTCGTGGAGGAGAAGTACTGGGGCGGCGTATGCCTGAACGTCGGATGCATCCCATCGAAGGCGCTTCTGCGCAACGCCGAGCTCGCTCACGTGTTCACGGCGCAAGCCGACACGTTCGGCATCTCTGGCGACGTGAGCTTCGACTACGGCATCGCGTTCGATCGCAGCCGCACCGTCGCGGACGGCCGCGTCAAGGGCGTGCACTTTCTGATGCGCAAGAACAAGATCACCGAATACGACGGCCGAGGCTCCTTCGTCGACGCGAACACGATCCGCGTCGAGCGCGAGGGAGCCGAAGCTGAAGACATCCACTTCAGCAACGCCATCATCGCGACCGGGTCGACCGTGCGCCTGCTGCCCGGCGTTGAGCTCAGCGACAACGTGGTGACATACGAGCGCCAGATTCTCACCCGCGAACTGCCCGAGTCGATCGTCATCGTCGGCGCGGGCGCGATCGGCATGGAGTTCGCGTATGTGCTGCGCAACTACGGCGTCGACGTGACCATCATCGAGTATCTCGATCGCGCGCTTCCCAACGAAGACGTGGATATCTCCAAGGAGATCACCAAGGAGTACAAGAAGCTCGGCATCCCGATCTTGGCGTCGACGAAGGTCGAGACGGTGACAGACAACGGGTCGTCAGTCACCGTGACGTACACGGCGAAGGATGGCACGGCCGGCAGCATTGAGGCATCCAAGGTGCTGATGTCCGTCGGATTCGCCCCGCGGGTCGACGGCTACGGCCTCGAGAACGCCGGCGTCGAGGTCACCGAGCGCGGCGCGATCGGCATCGACGACTACATGCGCACGAACGTTCAGCACATCTACGCGATCGGCGACGTCACGGGCAAGCTGCAGCTCGCGCACGTCGCAGAGGCGCAGGGCATCGTGGCCGCCGAGACGATCGGCGGCGCAGAGACCATGGCGCTCGGCGACTACCGGATGATGCCACGCGTCACGTTCTGCCAGCCGCAGGTGGCGAGTTTCGGGCTGACAGAGCAGCAGGCGCGAGACGAGGGGCACGACGTTATCGTTTCGACCTTCCCGTTCTTGGCGAACGGCAAGGCACAGGGACTCGGCGAGCCAGGCGGATTCGTCAAGCTCGTCGCAGACTCGCAGTACGGCGAGCTGCTCGGTGGACACCTGATCGGTGCGGATGTTGCAGAGCTCCTCCCAGAACTGACACTCGCCCAGAAGTGGGACCTGACGGCGGCCGAACTCGCACGCAACGTGCACACGCATCCGACACTGAGCGAAGCGTTGCAGGAAGCGTTCCACGGCCTGACCGGCCACATGATCAACCTGTAAGCCCGGGCATGAGCCGTCAGCTGGCGAGTTCGCTGCTCATGCCGGCGAAGAAGCTGACGATGGGCGCCGGAGCATCGGCGCTGAAGATCATGTCGAGCCCAAACGCTGACTGGAACGCCGACTCGGCGCCGCGGGGGAACATCGTGCGTTCGTACTCGTCGATCGCGTCGTCGATGCTGTCGTTCGCGATGATCGCTCTGGCGAGGTCTGCACCGTCGGTCAGGGCGAGATTCGCACCCTCTCCGGCGAACGGTGACATCAGGTGCGCGGCGTCGCCGACCAGTGTGATGCCGGGGACTCGCTCCCAGGTGTGGCCGACCGGCAGCGCGTAGATCGGGCGAGGAACGATGGTGTCGTCACTGCGGGCAATCAGCTCTGTGAGCTGTGGGGCCCAGTCGGCGAACTCCCGCAGAAGGGCGGCGCGAGCATCCGACGGGTTCGTCCAGTCGATGCCGCTGGTCGCCGACCAGTCTTCCCCCACGCGCAGCCCGATGCCGAGTCCGATATCGTCGCCACCGTGGCCGATGATGCCCTTGTTATCGCCCGTGGCGAACAGGGCTCCGCGTCCGACCAATGCAAGGGCATCCGGATGCTTGCTCGCGGCCTCGTCAAGGCGGATCTCGACGAGCGTAATGCCGGTGTATGCCGGCCGCACATCGGTGAGCGCGGTGCGCGCCTTCGACCATGCGCCGTCCGCCCCGACGATGAGATCGGATAGAACGAGGCTGCCGTCCTGCAGCTCGAGCGTGTGGCCGGATTCGGTCGGCCGAAGGGCGACGACCTTGCTGTTCCAGCGGATCGTTCCTGGCGTCAGTGAGTCGACGAGCATCCGACGCAGCACCCTGCGATCGATCTCCGGACGAGTGCCGGTTGTCGTCGCCGCCTCGTCGATGAAGATCGTGCCGTGCTTGTCGATCACGCGCATGGCTTCGCCGCCTTCGTGCGTTCGCTTCAGAAACGCCTCGTGCAGGCCAGCCTCACGAAGGGCGATTTGACCGCTGTCATCGTGGATGTCGAGGGAGCCGCCCTGCTGCCTGGCGTCGGCGTTCGCGTCGCGTTCATAGATCGTTGACCCAATGCCACGCAGTTGCAGAATGCGGGCGCAGATGAGGCCGCTGAGGCCGGCACCGACGATCGAGATAGTGGAGTTTTTCACGATTGCTTCCTGTTGTTGATGCGGCCGGATGCTGTCAGCAGGCCGTCGATTAGAACGTTGATGGCCCATTCAGCGCGAGATTGGGGGGTGCCTGACATGAGGTGCTCGGCAACCGCAGCCGTGTGTGGGAACCGTTCCGGGTCTGCCGGTTGCGGTGCTTGCCCACCTGGCGTCTGGTCGGCAATGGTCGACGGGGAGCCGGCAGGCGATGGGTTGCCGTGCTCGGCCGCGACCGCTGTCGGATATTGCAGCAGCACGTCGACTCCCCATGCCGCAGTCAGGTCCGTGACGCCACCTCGGGCGAGTTGGGCGAGCACGGCCTCGACAAGCGCCGCCGAGTTCGGACCGTTTGGGCGGGTTCGGATTGCCATGCGCGCGATCTCGGCATGCGAGAGCAGGATCGTTCCGTAGTCGATCAACAGCGTGATAAGGCTCTCGCGCCACGGCCGACTGTCGTCGGGCAGTGCGAGCGAAGCAAGTTCGGCGTCGAGCACCTGTGCGTGGAGGTCCTCGGTGTTCTTGACGTAGACATACAACGAGGCGTGGCCCGTGTCGAGCGCCTGTGCGACGCTGCGCATCGTCACCTTGGACAATCCGTCTGAGCGGAAGATGCTCACGGCGGCGGCGATGATTCCTTCTCGGGTCAATGCAGGTTTGGCTGGGCGCTCCCGGCGGCTGGGCGCCTTCTCGTCCGGTTGATCGTTCATAGTTCCATACAGTACCACGACCATGGTCGTTACGACCATGGTCGTAACGATGGAACGACGGGGGCCGACCAAAACCCCGTTCGCCAGGCTGCTCGCGGTGTGCTTCACCCGGTGGGAATATCTCGGTCCCCATGGTGTTATTGCTGACATGTCAGGTAAATATCTTTCGAAGAACGAACTCGAGATCTGGCAGCGACTGCAGACCGTGACCGAGTCCCTGCGACGCGAGGTGGGTCGCGGGCTGAAGCAGGACGCGGGGCTGTCAGAAGCGGAGTTCGTGGTGCTCGCCCATCTGATGGATGCCGGCGGTGCTGCCAGGCCGTCGGAATGTGCGGAGTCGATCGGCTGGGATTCGAGCCGGCTTGCGCATCAGCTAGGACGCTTGGAGCGCCGCGGCCTGGTCCGCCGCGCCCCGGAGCACGAGGGCGACGGGCGGGCGTCAACCGCATCGCTGACCGATGCCGGCTACCGGGCTCACCGAAAGGCGGTTGGACCCCATTTACGCGCGGCGAAGCGCTGGTTCGCTGACGCGCTCACGGATGCGCAGCTGAGCGCGCTCGGAGAAGCACTGACCGCAATCGAAGACAATGCGGCGCGCGCCGCGAAGGAGAAGGACAAATGACAAACATGGTGACGGATCGGGCATGGGAGCAGACGGCTCCTGACCTCAGCGGAAAGACTGTCGTCGTGGTCGGCGGGTCTGGAGGCGTCGGCGAAGGGGTGGTGCGCACGCTCTTGTCGAGGGGTGCGACAGTCATCGCCACGGGACGCGATGAGGGCAGGCTCGCAGAGCTGAATCACAACCTCGGCGAGGGCTCGGAGCGGTTGCACGTCGCAGTCGTGGATGCGACCGAGCCAGCACTGGACTCGACCGTGGCGTCGCTAGCTGCGCGCTACGGCGGCACGTTCGATGGTGTGGTCGTGTCCGTCGCATCGTGGGGCGAGCAGGGCCGGAAATCCGCGCTGTCGTTGACCGACGCCGAATGGGAGGAACTGCTGCGGGCGAATCTCACGAGCGTGTTCAGGGTGTTCCGCGCCTTCCTGCCTTTCACTTCGCCGGATGGCACGATTCTGCAGCTGAACGGGATGAGCGCAGATCTGCCGTTCCCGGGCGGAGCGGGCGTGGCTCTGAGTGCGGCCGCCACCAAGTCGCTGACGCGGACGATTGCGGCGGAGCAGGATGGCCGAGGTCCGCGTTTTTATCAGGTGATCCTTGGCGTTGTGCGAACCAGGGCGAGGCAGCAGGCTGGGATCGACGACCAGCGCTGGCTGGACGGTGAGGATGTCGGTGCGCACGTCGCCGGGCTGGTCGCTGGAACGAGCCCACTCACCGCGACGACGGTTCACTACTTCACGGACAAGCAGGCGGGCCCGCAGTCCGCTCCTGAGGCATACTGATGCCGCAGGAACTCGGCATAGAGATGGTCGAGCCTCAGGATCCGGCCTATCCCGGGGTTCGGGATGTGTATTCGGCGACGGGGAGCCCCGCTCGAGTCCTGCTGCCCCGGGACTCGGCTGAGGTTGCTCGCGCGCTGGAGCTCGCGCGGTCGCACGGCGCTCCCCTCGCCATCCGGAGCGGTGGCCACGGAATCAGCAGCGTCGCGACGAACGACGGCGGCACGGTGATCGATCTTCGACGGCTGAACCGGGTGGCGCGGCTCGACGGTGCCAGAGTCGCTCTCGGACCGGGCGCCCGCTGGGGTGCGGTGGCGCGGGACCTGTACGGTTGGGGGCTCGCACTCACCTCTGGAGATTCCGGTGACGTCGGTGTAGGCGGACTGGCCACCGCGGGAGGCATCGGGCTGCTCGGGCGTCATCAGGGATTGACGATCGACCGGATGCGCGCGGCCGAGCTTGTGACCGCTGACAGCAGGAGCGTGCGCGTGTCGGAGGACGAGAACGCTGACCTGTTCTGGGCGGTGCGCGGTGCAGGCGCGAACGTCGGAATCGTGACGAGCTTCGAGTTCGAGGCGGCTGCGACACCGATGGTGGCTCGCGCGGTCTTCGCATACGAGCTGCAAGACATGCCTGGCTTCCTCTCCGCCTGGGGCGCCGCCGTGGAGGCCGCTCCACGTGAGGTGTCTGCCTTCCTGTACGTCATGTCCGGGTCGCGGCCGTTCGCGCAGGCAACGGTCGTCTACGCAGGGGACGACACCGACCTTGCCGGCCGCGCTCTCGCATCGTTCTCCGCTCTTCCAGGAGCGGTGGGCGCACATGCCGAGCTGGTGCCGTACCCTGAGGTGCCGTTGACATCCGGTGCACCGCATTCCGGGCAGCAGCAAGCGGTGATGCACACCGGACTGTTCAGACACCTCGATGACGATCTAGTCCGCCGGTTGGCTGATCTGCTGAACTCCGGTGCGGTGCAGATGGTGCAGATCCGCTCGGTAGGAGGGGCGATCAACGATGTCGATTGGGATGCCACGGCATATGCGCATCGTGATCAGAACTTTTCGGTCACAGCGGTCGCGGACCGCGCTGGCTCCGCCTTCGACGACGCGTGGGAACCTGTGCGCACAAGACGCGATGGCATGTACTTGAGCTTCGAATCGCATCATTCGGCCGACGATGTGGAGGCCGCTTTCCCGACTCAGACGCTCGCCAGGCTGCGCGACACGAAACGAGCCTGGGATCCGGACGATGTGTTCTCGCAGAACTTCGATGTCGCGACGGGTCGAGAAGCGGGGGTACGGTCGGCGGGGCTGAAACCGTGATGGTTGTGCTTGCGGGTTACCGGTATCGGTCCCGTTAGGCGGGTCGAATGTGTCCGCACGATTGATCGTGCCTCGGTGCGGTCCGGTCTGTCGTCGTCGTCGCATCCGCCAGCGGTCCGGCCAACCAGCGCTCGACCGCCCGGCGAGAACGAAGCCGCACGATCACGAGTCTGGGGTTATCGACCTGCGCCTGATGGACTCTGGCCGTGTGTGTGTTCCGCGTCGAGATCGCCCAGCGCACGATGTGCTCGCGGTCGGTGAAGAAGGTGGCAAGCGGCGGCTCAACGTTGCCGTTCCACAGCACTTCTCGTCGCCACCGACGACGTAGCGTGCGTCTGACGACGCGGAACAACGTAACGGCAAACGGCAAGTCAAGCCAGATGAGCGTGTCAGCCCGCTCAGCCAACAGGTCGCGCACCGAGGAG
>DATMTC010000192.1:0-2426 GCA_035565115.1 Microbacteriaceae bacterium
CACCAGGCACGCCGCGCATCCCACCCATCTCGCTCAACACGCTCATCCCCATGCCTCGACGAGCGGATGCGCGCCCGTGTCGGTCACGCCGCGGCGACCTGCCTGCACCGCATCCACCGCAGAGCCGAGCAACGGGGCCAGTCTGGTCATGAGCCCATGCACTGCCGCGTCATGTTGCAGCGACGGCGCAACCGCCAGCTGATAGGTGCGGCCGATCGTCCGGTCGGCCAACGGCGCCCAGGCGAGCCCGTTCCGTGTCGCGAGTTGCCGCGCACACAACAGCACGTCGCCGCCGGCAAGCACCCTCACCAATGCGCTTGACGCGGGCATTCCGATCTCGATCTGCGCGCCGGTGAGCCCGGCACGCGCCGCCGCCCGAGTGAGGTTGTTGATGAACACCGGGCGGTCGTCTTCGGCCGACACCAGAATGTGCCTGGGAGCGACACCCACACCGCGTCGCTGTCGCAACGTCTCAAGCTGCAAAGCGCGAGCGGATGCTGCACCTCCAGCTGCCGAGCCGCCCGCCTGTTCGATTGGCCGAGCGGAAGCCAAGCCGAGTTCGACGACGAAGCCGGCAGCATCCGCCGGCTTTCTGAGCAAGACAGCGTCGAGCGCCCCGTCGTCGAATGCTCGATCGCGAGCCAGCCCAGCGAGTTCGACCACGTCGATGCGCTGCCCGTCCTCGGCGGCGCGGGTGACGATGCGTGCGATCGCCCGCGGATCACAGTCTGGCGGCATGCCGAGCCGCAGTCGATCTCTGCCCTGTGTCATGCGCACGAACTCCTCGAACAGTTCGGCACGGGCAAGCAGGTCCCGCGCCGGGTCGAGCAGAGTGCGGCCGAGCTCGGTCACGGCGATCTGGCGCTTCGATCGGTCGAACAGTTCGCCGCCGACTTCGGCTTCGAGCGATTTGATGCGCCGGCTCAGCAGCGGTTGCCCGATCAGCAGCTCTTCGGCGGCGCGCGAAAAGCTTTCGAGTTCGGCAACGGTCACGAATGCTCGCACGTGCAGGAGCATGTCGATCGACCACATATCTCAATTATGCATAGGTAAGGCTTCTATGTTACTTGGACATGATCCGGTTGCGCCGATTGTAATGAAGCCATGCACCGAGTCATCCGCGCATCATCCGCCTTCGCCGCGTTTGTCGGCGTGAGCGTTGTCGCAGGCATCCTTGTCGCCGCGGCCGTCACGCCGGCGATCGCCGTGACCGGCATGGCATCGAATCTGACGATCAAGACCTTCGACGATCTGCCGGAGTACCTCACGATTCAGAAGCTCGACCAAACGTCGACCATGTTCGCGAATCAGGGTGGGCATCCGGTGCCGATTGCAACGTTCTATGCGCAAAACCGGGTCGAGGTCGGCTGGAACGACATCGCTCAGAGCGTGAAGGATGCCGCGGTCGCTACCGAAGATCCGCGCTTCTATGAGCACGGCGGCGTCGATTTGCTCGGCACGACGCGTGGCGCCATCGAGACGTACCTCAAGCACAACGTGCAGGGCGGGTCGTCCATCACGCAGCAATATGTCAAGAACGTGCTCGTGCAGAAGTGCGAGGTCGACAACGTGACGCTCTCCGACCCGGCAAAGCAAGCGGCTGCAGATAAGAAATATAAGGCCTGCTATGACACGGCGACAGACGACACCCCTGGCCGCAAGCTGCGCGAGATGAAGTATGCGATCGGCATGGAGAAGCGTTACTCGAAGGATCAAATTCTGCAGGCCTACCTGAATATTTCGGGATTCGGCGGGCGGGTGTATGGAATTCAGGCAGCAGCAGAGTATTACTTCGGTGTCTCAGCGAAGGACGTCAACCTGCCCCAGGCGGCGACGCTCATCGCCATCCTGAACAACCCGAACTACCTGCGCATCGATGGCGAGTCAGTGAAGCCGCGAGCGGCCAGCCTCGACAACACGGCCAAGAGCGGATTCGCGGCCGTTAAGCAACGCAGAGACTACGCGCTCGATCAGATGCTGAAAGAGCACAAGATCACTGTCGCAGAGCACGACGCGGCACTGAAATCCCCCGTTACCCCGGCGATCACGCCGGTGAAGACCGGATGCATGGCAGCCAACGTCGTCAACGCTGGCGCGTTCTGCGATTACGTCGAGCGCGTCATCCTGTCCGACCCGGCATTCGGAAAGACAGCGGATGCTCGCACCGCGGCGTTCCTTCGCGGCGGGCTGAAGATCTACACGACGCTGAATCTCGACCTGCAGTCAACGGCTCAGGCGGCGCTTAACCAATACGTGCCGCAGACGATGCCGGGCGTTGACATCGGCGGAACGAATGTGTCAGTCGAGGTCGGCACAGGCCGCATCGTGACGATGGTGCAGAATCAACCGTTCGACAACACCGACAGCGCTGCGCCTGGGACGACATCCGTCAATTACAACGCCCCGTTCGCATACGGCAACTCTCA
>DATMTC010000193.1:0-2787 GCA_035565115.1 Microbacteriaceae bacterium
ACGCGCAACGCGTGGTGTTCGGCAGGTTCAGACGAGGAGTACATGCGATCGACGCGTCGACCGCCGACGGCAACAGGCACGCGCGGCCCTGGCACGTTCGAGATCGCCACGCTGAACTCGCGGGAGCTGTCTGCGATCCGCTCGACCAGTTCGTCTGCGTGGCGAAAGCGGCCAAGTGCGTGAAACAGGTCGTAAAGCAACGCAGCGTCGCCACGTTGCTTCTCCGTGCGCGTGTTGGCGCTGATTCGGTCGAGCCGCCTCAGCGGATCCGATTCGCTCAGCACAAGATCGACATTGATGAACGAGTCGCGGTTGCCGAGATCGGTCGCATTCTCGTCGCGATGGTGCAGGCGCACCGGCACCTGCGCGCGCAGGTCGATGGCTGCCGTGCTGTTCTGCAGCCAACTGCGCAGGCCACCTGCCACAACGGCGAGCAGCACGTCATTCACGGTTGCGTGCACCGGACGGGATGCCCCGATCGCCCTCAGCCCACCGAGTGGTGCTGAGGTGAACGCCAACTCCCTGGCGCTTGTGATCGGTTTGTCGAAAGGTGACCGCGAGCCTGGGCGACCAAGCTCTCGTTCCACTGCAGCAGGCAGCCTGCGCAATTCGGCGAGTCTGGACGGCTGAGCCGTTGGACTGCTGATGCCGGCCGGATGCTGCGGCGCATCGCGGGGGTCGAGCAGCACGGCTTCCAGAAACCGCGTGCCTGCAATTCCGTCGGCCATCGCGTGATGCATCCGCGCCGCGATCGCCTCGCTGCCATCGGCAAGCGGCCCGATGATATCGAATGTCCACAGCGGCCGCGATCGATTTAGGTGCTCCGACATCAGCACACTCACGGTGCGCCGTAGATCTTCTTGCGTCGCGCATCCGCTGCCTTCGCGTCGTCGCACGTGGTCTGCGATGTCGAAATGCTCGGCGCGAACCCAGCGCGGGGCGCTGTCGGTGTGACCGGCGTCTACGCACTCGAGGGCGCGAGGTTCGCTGAGAAGTCTCGCCGACACCGATTCCCTCAGCGATTGCAGGTCGAGTGGAGTGCCTGGGCTCAGAATGATCAGCTTGAGCGTGTGCCCGGTCAGAACGGCCGATTCGAGTGCGAGGATGCGCGCATCATCCGCAGAGAGGCGGTCCCCATCGTCGGGCATGGCGCCAGCCTAGCGACACAGCGCGCGCTCGTTGCGGTGCTCAATTCGTGCGTTGACGGTTGACCTGCCCGATAAGCCGCGATGCGGTCGAATTCTGGCTGGCAGCGTAGACCCAGGTCTATAGCGAATCCCGCGATGCGGGGCCATACTTTTGACTCATGCGCAGACCTTTCGTGATTCTTGCTGTCCTCGTTACGGCTTCGCTTGCGATGGCAGGGTGCACCGCCGGCGCTGGCGCGGCCACTTCGGCAAAGAAGGATGGTTCGGTCGGTTCGCTGCCGGCCGCGGCCCAGAAGATCATGGACCAACCGGCATACCGGGCGGCTCGCTGGACATACCAGGTGTCTGACCTCAAGACCGGCAAGGTGCTCCTGTCCAACCGGGCGAGCGAAATGGCCTTCACTGCTTCCACCGCGAAGCAGTTCACCGTTGGCGCGGTGTACAACACGATGGGACCGGACAGTCGCATCACCACTCCTGTCTATGCGACCGGCCCCGTGGCCGGTGGCGTTCTGAACGGAGATCTTGCGCTCGTCGCATCCGGGGATCTGACCATGGGCGGACGCAATGCGGCCGAGGGCCGCGCGGACGACTCTTTCACCGCGAAAACCATCGATCATGTTTACGGCGATCTCGGAACGAACGCAGCCAAAGCGCCGGGCAACCCGCTCGCAGGGCTCGAAAGTCTGGCCAAGCAGGTGGCCGCTTCAGGCATCCACCAGATCAGCGGCAACGTGCTGATCGACGACCGGATGTGGGAGCCATACGCAGGCGGGGAAGGCACCGTGCAGCCGATGTTCGTCAACGACAACGTGCTTGATATCACCGTGACCCCTGGCGCGTCCGGTGCGACGGCCGCCGTCGCGGCCAGCCCGGCCACTGCCGCATTCCAGGTGAGCTCGCAGGTGAAAACCGAGTCAGGCTCCGACGTGTCCTTGAAGGTGGCAGCAGACCCGAACCAGCCGAGGAATCTGATCGTCTCGGGCAGCATCGGGGCGGATGCCGGTCCGCGGCTCACGATCTATCGCATCCCCGATCCCGCGTCGTGGGCGCGCACGCTGTTCATTGAGGCGCTGCAGCGCGCGGGTGTTGCCGTGGCAGCCGACCCGCTTGCTGCAAACAGCGACGCCACGCTGCCGGCCAAAGGCAGCTATTCCGAATCGGCAGAGGTCGCAAAGTTCCAGTCGCCACCCGTTTCCGCGTTCGGTGCCCTGATCTTGCGGACGAGCTACAACACCGGCGCGAACACGCTTCTCTGCCTGCTCGCCGTGCACGAAGGTTCCACCGATTGCCTGGCCGGGCTCGGGCCCATCCGATCCATGGCAGACAAGGCGGGCCTGGATGCGTCAGACGTCGCGCTCGTCGACGGGCAGGGGGCCGACCCCGCATCGATGCCGCCAGCGCAGATGGTCAAGTACCTGCGATGGACACACGGCCAGTCCTGGGGAGCAACGCTCAAGGCTGGGCAGCCGGTGTTGGGCGAGACAGGCACCCTCTCCAGCAACGGTGCGGACAGCCCGGCAAAGGGCAAGATCCAGGCCAAGACCGGAACAAGTGCGCACGGGGTGCCTGGAACCGATCGCATCCTTTACAACGTGCAACGGCTGGCCGGCTTCATGACTGCGCCAGATGGTCGTCA
>DATMTC010000194.1:0-2841 GCA_035565115.1 Microbacteriaceae bacterium
CACGCTCGGCTTCGAGATTCCCGTCGGGGAGCGGTACGCGTAGTCCGCAATACACCACTGCCCGGTTGACCTGTCAAGGCCTGTCACGAACCCACGCGCCCCGGCTATACCGGAGTCTGAAACACGCAATCCCGCGCAACAGCACCGGATAACCAACGGCAGAAGGGAAAACCATGTTCGAGCAGTTTGACAAGCCGCAGGACCTGTTCAACTATCGGCTGGGAATGACCTTGACGATGGAGCGCGACTCCCTAGACATGCTTCGGGAACTCGAGATGGCAGCGCAGAGCGACGAGGTGAAGAAACTGTTCTCGCACCACGCAGAAGAGACAGAAGAGCAGATCGCCAACGTCGAGCGCATCTTCGAAATCCTCGACATCGAAATGCGTGACGAGCCGTCCCCCACGACGAAAGGGCTGGCCAAAGAGGGAAAATCGTTGGTCGGCAAGACCGCTCCATCGCTCATCGACAACGTCGTGCTGTCGGCCGCACTCGGCACGGAGCATTTCGAGATCTCGACCTATGAGACGCTGATCGCATCGTCGGATGCGATGGGTGCGCCGCAGGTGAAGGCGCTCTTGGAGAAGAACCTCGAGCAGGAACAGCACACGAGCGAGGAACTCTCGAACATGGCGAAGAAGGTCGCCGCCCAGACGATCGGTTGACTGCGCGTGGACCTTGCTCAGCCAGATCGGGCTCGGCCGAATCGGGATCCGTCGGATGATGCCGCGTCGATCGCCCGCGCACTCAAGCGGAGCAGTCAGACCGTTGCGGTCGCCGAATCGCTCACAAGTGGGAGCATCGCCAGCAGCCTGGGGGCAGCCGAGGACGCATCCGAATGGTTCCGCGGTGGCGTGATCGCGTATGCGTCGGAGGTGAAGTTCGGGGTGCTCGGGGTGCGGCCGGGGCCGGTCGTCACCGCCGGATGCGCGAGACAGATGGCATCGGGGGTCGCCGCACTGACCGGCGCCGACTTCGCCCTTGCCGTCACCGGCGTCGGCGGGCCAGAGCCGGAAGAGGGCAAGCCGGTCGGAACCGTCTTCATCGCGGTCAGGTCACCGGACGGCGACCGCGTCGAAGAATGCCATTTCGACGGAGGACCGGCCGAGATCGTGCACGCGACGACGGCGCGTGGACTCCGGATGCTTGCAGCCGCCGTGCACGAGTGACGCGCGCGACATTTATGCCGGTCGCACGACGACAAGACGCTGCGTTGGACGCGTCATCGCCACATACAGTGCCGCCGCCCCGCGCGGCGACTCTGCCACGATCGCGTCTGGATCGGCCAGAACGACGTCGTCGAACTCGAGCCCCTTAGCCTCGCGGGCGGTGAGCACCGCGACCTGGCGAGACAGCCCGGCAGCGCCCCGGCCGACATTGCGGCCGAGCGCGGGCGTGAGCGCGCCGTAGACCTCATCGACGATGGCGACGGGGGCGATAACGGCGAGGGTTCCAGACAGACCGGCGGCCAGTTCGCTCACGACGTTAGCGACGGCATCCGCGACCCGGCCGGGGGCATCCCCGGCAACATCCACTGTCTGGATCGGCCAGTCGCCCTCGCGAACCGCGCGGGTCGGGGTGACGGGAAGTCCGTGCGCGATGGCGAACGCCTCTGCCTCCCTGGCGATCTGCGCGGGGGTGCGGTAGTTGACGGTGAGTTCCTCCAGGCGCCAGTTGTCGCGGAAGAACGGGGTCAATGCGCCGCTCCAGTTCGTCGCCCCAGCGGCAGCGGACGCCTGTGCGATGTCGCCGACGATCGTGAACGAGCGCATCGGGCAGCGCCGGATGAGCAGACGCCACTGCATGGGAGACAGATCCTGCGCCTCGTCGACGACGATGTGGCCGTAGGTCCAGGTGCGGTCGGCCGCCGCACGCTCGGCGGTCGATTCACGGCCGCCCCGCTCGGCGAAGTTGTCCGCGAGTTGTTTCGGGCTGACCATTCCCTTCACGTCCATGTTGCGGATGGCGCTGCGCGCGTTCTCGATGTCGCGCTTGCGCTGCCGCTCGCGTTCCAGCGACGCGGCATCCGGAGTTTCTGGCGCGTCACCGAGCAGCTCGGCCGCCTCATCGAGCAGCGGAACGTCGCTGATCGTGAACGGTGCATCCCGCTCGCGCTTCAGAAGGTCGCGCTGTTGCGGCGTCCAGCGCGGCGTCAACTCGGCGAGCCAGGCTGGGCGAGCGAACAGGTCTTGGATGAGCTTCTGCGGGGTCAGCGGCAGCCACGCCGTGTTCAACAGCACCCGCACGTCGTATGCGGTGCGCAGGTCTTCCCGCAGATCCTTCACGTCGTCATCGTCGATCGTCGATCCGGATGCGCGCAGCTGGTCGACCAGCTGGGTCGTCAGGGCGTCCAACGCCTGGCGCGCGAACACGACACGCGCTTGATTGTGCGGTTTTCCGCTGCGCTGCGCACGCTGCACCGCCCGTGCGATCAGCTCGGGTTGAACGGTCATCCTGTCGGCGTTCACGGTGATCGTCTGCGGCTCGGCAGGCACACGCTGCCGTGAGCGAACGGCGCGTGCGATGAGGCCGGCCATCTGCCTTGAGCCCTTCAGCTTCGCGGCATCCGGTGCGTCGTCATCCGTCGCGTCGACGCCGGGGAACAGGTCGCCGACGGTTTGCATCACGACTCCGGTTTCGCCCAGCGACGGAAGCACTGCCTCGATGTAGCGCAGGAACGCGCTCGACGGACCGACGACGAGCACGCCGGAGGAGCTGAGTCGTTCGCGGTTCGAATACAGCAGGTATGCGGCCCTGTGCAGGGCGACGGCCGTCTTGCCCGTGCCTGGGCCGCCCTGCACGACCAGCGCGCCGCGCAGCTCGGAGCGGATGATGCGGTCC
>DATMTC010000195.1:0-2197 GCA_035565115.1 Microbacteriaceae bacterium
CGAGGCTCCGTCGGCCGCTTGCAGTCAGTCGCGCGGGAAGAACCTTCCCGATCGGGGCCTCCGCCGGCCTAGTCACGTAGCCGTCTCGTTCCAAAGCTTGCAGTAGCACGTTCATCGACTGCCGTGTCACGAACGCTCCCCGCGCGAGTTCGGAGTTCGACAGACCCGGGCGCTGGGCCAGCAGTTCGAGGCAGGAGTATTGCGTCACGGTCATCCCGAGCGGTCGCAGCACCGCCTCCATGGCAGCGCGGAGGGCACTCGAGGCCTCCTTCAGCAGATAGCCGAGTGACGTCTCCAGGTCGACGCCGGCATTGTCTTGACTCATGTCAGTATTCTGACATACGATTGGTCGTGTCAGAAACCTGACACGACTACAAGGAGCACATCATGCCCGTTACCGGCCCCGACTTCATCTCCCTCCAGGCTCGCGACCTCGACGCGTCGCAGGCGTTCTACGAGCAGTACCTTGGCCTGGTCCGCTCCCAGGCAGGCCCGCCGCATGCCGTCGTCTTCGAGACGACGCCGATCACGTTCGCTCTGCGAGACGTCGTTCCAGGTACCGATCTGGAATCCGTTGCTCAACCCGGCATCGGTGCTGCGATCTGGCTTCACGCTACCGACGTGCAGGCCATTCACGATGCTCTTGTAGCCGACGGACACACGATCGTCTCGGCGCCGATCGACGGCCCCTTCGGTCGCACCTTCACCTTCGCCGACCCCGACGGTTACCAGGTCACTCTGCACGACCGCGCCTAAGGCGCAACCCGCGCCGATGCGGCCGCTACGACAAGGCCCCGAAGAGGTCGTTGAGGGCCTCCGTCATTGAAGGATGCGTGTAGATGCCATCGCGCAATTGTTGCGCCGTCGCGCCGAGCCGCATCGCGACAGCGACCGTGTTGATGATCTCGTGCGAGTCGTACGCGAGAATCGTCACTCCCAGCACTTCGCCGGTCGTGGCATCCGTGACCGCCTTCATTGCACCGCGAGTGTCACCGACAATGCGGGTGCGGGGCACGGTGGCCATCGCCTCGACCTCACGTGTTGCAGTGCGCAACTGCCGGCCGGTGTCGCGTGCCTCGCGTTCGGTGAGGCCGACGCGGGCGAGGGGCGGAGTGGTGAAAATCACGTGCGGCACGGCAACGCGGTCCGCGGTGGAACGCGCGCCAGTGCCCGTGAGCTGGTCGAGCACTACGCGGTAGTCGTCGAGGGAGATGTAGGTGTGCTGCAGTCCTCCGTTGACATCTCCGAGGGCGAAGACGTGCGGAAGGCTCGTGCGCAAGTGTTCATCCACCAGCACGGCTCCATGCTGATCCGTCTCGATGCCGGCATCTTCGAGCCCGAGCCCATCGGTCATCGGCCGACGCCCGAGTGCGGCGAGCACGAGGTCGCCCTCCGCCGAATCGACGGTGCCGTCCGAAAGCGTGTAGTCGACCGATACGCCGCCGGCGGTGTCGCGCACTGCGTTCACAGCCGCGTCGGTGACGATTCGCACGCCTTGCTCGGTGAGCAGCCCCGCCACGCGGTCCGAGATGTCTTCGTCTTCAGCCGGGAGGATATGCGTGCGTCGCTGCAGCAGCGTCACGTTCGTGCCAAACGATGCGTGCATCGAGGCGAACTCGACCCCGACATACCCGCCGCCGAGAATGAGCAGCCGCTCTGGCCTGCTTGGAAGCGAGAGCAGCTCGGTACTGGTCAGCACCCGGCTGTTGTCGCGAAGCCCTGGGATGTTCGGCAGCATCGGCACGGCTCCAGTGTTGATGACGATCGTGTCTGCGCGCACCGTGAGACGGTCGTCGCCAGCGGTCACCAGCAGCGTGCCCGTGTCGGTGAAGCTGGCGCGCCCGGTGATGACCGTGGCAGACTCGGGCGCATCGAGCATGGCGAAGTTCTTGGCACGCAGAAGGGCTGTGAGCTCGCTTGTCTGACCGACAGCGGCGGCCCAGCGCGCGCTGCCATCGAGATGATCTCCGAGGAGCTCTGGGTGCTCTCCGCGATATACCAGCGCCTTGGTCGGCACGCACCCGATGTTGATGCAGGTTCCGCCGTACATCTGCGAGGACTGCTCGATCATCGCGACGCGCTTGCCAGCCTTCGCCATCGTGGCGGCAAGCGTCTTGCCGCCCTTGCCGAAGCCGATCACGGCGAGGTCGACGTCGAGCCTCGCTTCTAGGTCTGTGGATGCCATGGGCTCAGTATG
>DATMTC010000196.1:0-2217 GCA_035565115.1 Microbacteriaceae bacterium
TGCGCGCACACGAAGAACAGTTCCCGTGCTCATGCCGCCTTCTGTTCCGCCCGCGCGGTCGCTTGTGCGTTCGATGGCGTCGCCGTCGATGACGAGTTCGTCATGCGCCTGCGAGCCTCGCCGCGTCGTCGTTGTGAACCCATCACCCACTTCGACGCCTTTGATCGCCTGGATGCCCATCAGAGCGGCAGCCAGCTGCGAGTCCAGCCTGCGATCCCAGTGCACGTACGACCCGAGCCCAGGTGGAACACCGTATGCGAGCACCTCGACGACGCCGCCGAGCGTGTCGCCGTCTTTGCGTGCAGCGTCGACCTCGTCGACCATGCGTGCACTTGTCGGCTCATCGAAGCAACGCAACGGGTCGGCGTCCAGGCGCTCGACGTCCCCAGGAGTAGGCAACGCACTGTCATCTGGAACGCGCACAGGGCCGATCGCGAGCGTGTGGCTGACCAGTGTGATGCCGAGCTCGCCGAGAAACGCGCGTGCGATGGCGCCGAGGGCCACCCTCGCGGCCGTTTCGCGCGCACTGGCACGCTCGAGCACGGGGCGCGCCTCGTCGAAACCGTATTTCTGCATGCCGACCAGATCGGCGTGGCCTGGGCGTGGGCGGGTCAGCAGCGCAGCCCGCGCACCGGTGAGCTTCTCAGCGTCGACCGGTTCCGGACTCATCACGTCCTGCCATTTCGGCCACTCGGTGTTGCCGATGCGCACGGCGATCGGGCTCCCAAGACTGAGGCCATGGCGCACCCCGCCAGAAAGATTCAGCTCGTCCTGCTCGAACTTCATCCTCGCACCACGGCCGTAGCCGAGTTTGCGGCGCGCGAGATCAGCCCGAATACCGTCGAGCGCGACGGGGACCCCGGCGGGTAGCCCCTCGAGAATTGCGATGAGTTCCGGGCCGTGAGACTCTCCGGCTGTGAGCCAACGAAGCATGCTTACGATTCTGGCATAGCGCCGGGTCTGCCAGTCGCATCCAGGTTCACGGCGGCGAGCATGGCGCCCAGCACGCGATCCTCGTCTGGCAGCGGCTCGAGCGCGTCGCCGGCAACGAAGATCCGCACTTGCAGCAAAGCCTGGTGCACGAGCATCGCGAGCCCGGAAAGCACCTCACCGCCCGCTGCCGCCCATTCGGTCGCCGCCAGACTCGGCCACGGGTCGTATGCGACGTCGAAGAGCAGTGCGCTGCGTTGCTGCTCGGTTGAGAACTGCAGGCCGGAGTCCGCCCCGCCTGGCAGCGTGCTGATCACAAGGTCTGCGGATGCCTCGGAGCCAGCGGACAATCGCCTGAGGTCGATCGTGAGTCCGACCTCGCGCGCGAGCGCCTCGAGTCCTGCCGACCTGGCCGGATCGCGAACCGAGACGACGGCGTGCTCTGCACCGAGCTCGGCGACGGCCGCGATTGTGGATGCTGCTGTCGCTCCCCCGCCAACGATCTGCGCGATACGACAGGTCTGCTTGCCCGCGGCGCTCAGTGCACGCACGATGCCTGAGACGTCTGTGTTGAAGCCACGCAGAACGCGCTTGCCATCCGAAGATCGTTCGAACAGGAGCGTGTTGGCAGCGCCGGTGAGCGTCGCAACCCGATCCAGCGAATCCACCAGTGGCAGCACCGTCTTTTTCAGCGGCATGGTCAGCGAAAGCCCCCGCCACGCGGCGTCTCGGGATGCGATGAACTCCGGCAGTGTCTCAGGAACAACCTCGTGCAGTTCGTATCGCCAGTCGAGTCCGAGCACCGTGTATGCCGCAGCGTGCAGCACAGGAGACTTCGAGTGTGCGATCGGTGAGCCGAGCACCGCCAGTGTGCGACTACTTGCAGTATTCATCGTTTGCGGGGCTCGCGTTGCACCAGTCATGGAGCTTCTGAACCGCCGCGTCGTGCTGTGCGAGCGTCGTCGAGAAGTCCGTTTCACCTGTCTTCAGGTTGACGGTCACGAAATACAGCCAGGACCCAGGCGTCGGGTTCAGCGCTGCCTTGATCGCCTCGTCGCCCGGGTTGCCGATCGGTCCGACTGGTAAACCGGCGTGCACGTATGTGTTGTACGGATCAGAAGCATCCTCACGCTGAGCGTCTGAGGTCAGCACGCCGTTGGTGTCCCCTGCGCCGTATTTCACCGTCGCGTCGGATTGCAGCAGCATGCCCTGGTCGAGACGGTTTTGGAAGACGCGGGCGATCTTGCCCATGTCTCCGGGCGTCGGGCCGGTCTCTGCTTGAACGAC
>DATMTC010000197.1:0-2099 GCA_035565115.1 Microbacteriaceae bacterium
GACGCCACGGCAATGGCCAGACCTTCGATGTCCAGGTCAGCGGTGGCGACGCTCCCATCTGGCATTCTGAGGATTCGGGTCACCGTGGCGCCCAGGGCCTCTTGGTACCAGGTGATGCTGCGGTCGACGTCATCAACGACCAGGTGCAGGGCGAACGCGTGCGCGATTGCGGTTGAGGTTTCCATCTGTTCCTCCAGGCTCAGATCTTCACCAATACGACGACGTGAACGCACGAAATGTGAGCGCCGGCGTTAGGTGAGCGAACCGTGTTATGCCACCATATCCACATGTCCGACAAGCCCGAATCTCTACCGCGACGCGGCCTCGGGCACGCGTTGGCACGGATGACAGGTCGCGACCCTGGTGAGGGGCACCGAGCATCCACGCCGCTTGAGCTGCTGTTCGATCTGACCTTCGTGATCGCGATCGGCCAGGCCAGCGCGCAGCTGGCCGAGCTGATCGCGGAAGGACATGTGGGCGCAGGATTCGCCGGATTCTCCTTCGCGATGTTCGCGATCTGCTGGGCCTGGATCAACTTCTCCTGGTTCGCGTCTGCGTATGACACCGACGACTGGTTCTATCGGGTAACGACCATGGTGCAAATGATCGGCGTGCTCGTGCTCGCGCTCGGTCTGCCTGCTGTGTTCCACTCGATCGACACCGGCGCGCCCCTCGACAACCGCGTTGTGGTTGCCGGGTATGTCGTGATGCGTGTTGCAATGATCGCGCAGTGGCTGCGGGCGGCGCACGACGACCCAGGGCGGCGCCGAACGGCGCTCGGCTATGTCGTGTGCATCGGAATCGCGCAGATCGGATGGATTGCCACAGCCGTCTTCGAGCTCCCGCTCATCGTGTTTGTCGTGGTTGGGCCGATTCTCTATCTCATCGAACTCGGCGGCCCGCTGTTCTCCGAGCGCAAGTACGGCTGGACACCGTGGCATCCGCATCACATCGCGGAACGGTACCAACTGTTGACCATCATCACCCTCGGCGAGGTTCTGCTCGGGACCGTGAACTCGGTGTCGGTGATCGTTCAGAAGCAGGGATGGAGTGCGGATGCTGTCATGCTCATGGTCGCAGGAACCGGCCTCACGCTCGGTCTGTGGTGGTGTTACGCCATTTTGCCGTCTGGTCAGGTGCTCGCGAGATTCCGACAGCGCGCCTGGCTCTGGGGATACGCGCACATGATCGTGTTCGCATCCGTCGCCGCAATGGGAGCAGGATTGCACGTGGCCGGGTTCTCCGTTGAGGGGACATCCGACATCGGAGCGGTCGGCACCGTTCTGACGGTCGCCATCCCCGTTCTGATCTTCTCGGTGCTTCTCTTCGGGCTGTACAGCTATTTGATCCGCGAGCTTGATCGCTTGCATGTCTGGCTCTTCGCCGGATGCTTTGTGGTGCTGGCGCTCGCAGTAACGCTCGCGATCGCCGGTGTGACACTCGGAATGTGCCTCATCGTCGTGATGCTCGCGCCCGCGGTGGTCGTAGTGGGCTTCGAAACGATCGGGCACCGTCACGAGGCAGAGGCGCTCGGCCGGCAACTTGCCCAGTAGCGACGCAGTCGGCTCGAATGGCCCAGGGCCGGCGGCCGGCGCTAGTTGCCAGCGCCGGTGTCCTTTTTCGCAACCGACGGCATCCGCCGCTTGACAGGTGACGACTGGATGATGGCCGTGTTCGTCATCGCGAACGGGATGATCTGGTCGATCACCCGCTCGAGATGCTCGACGGATGTCACGTACGCACGCGCGATGAAGCAGTCGTCACCCGTGACGCGGTCGCACTCGACGATCTCGGGAAGCGAAGTGAGGATGCCGGCGACCGTCGCCAGTTGACCCGGCACAGGGCGGATGCGCAACCAGACAGACAGAGGCAGTCCGAGCGCCTGCGGATCGAGCGTCACCGTGTAACCCGTGATCACCCCGGCCTGTTCGAGCCGACGGATGCGTTCGGCGATGCTTGGCGCCGACATTCCGATCTCCCTGGCCAGGTCCGCGATGCTCACGCGTGCGTTGTCGGCGAGCGCGCTCAGGATGCGCAGATCGATCGTGTCGATGTCACCATTTTCGTATCGAAGCTGTTTCATCTGGATCACCTTCAAA
>DATMTC010000198.1:0-3946 GCA_035565115.1 Microbacteriaceae bacterium
CGCCTGGCGGGAGGCGAGTTCGCGAGCAATGCCGCCCAGAACGGACTGTATCCGCTGAAGTCGATGACGTCATCGAAAACCGCGTCGCCGAAGCACCTGACCCATTCGTCGCCCCACAGGCTGTGACCGGAATACGGGTCGTCGCGGCCGGGACTCGAGCGTCGTTCTGCCAGCTCACGCCTGATGTGGTCAGCCTTCGTACCGTTCATTCCTCCAACCCGAGGGAACTGCCGCACCGCCGGGTGGATCTTCTCGACGTTCATCCGCTGTTCGCGCTTGCGCGTGTATGCATAGACAACGGAGACGTCGACGCGGGAGTGGTCGATCGCGTTCAGCAGGTTGATGGCGGATGCTGTGATGCCGTTCGAGCGCATGCCGCCGATGTAGAGCAGGGCCTTTGGCCTGGCATCCGTCTTCACCTGGCGCAACCGGTAGCCACGGCGTCGCCCGCGGAAGACGATGTCGACGACCCGGCGGGTGACGTCGCCGTCCTCGAGGCAGGTGAACCGCTCGCGCCAGGCAGCATACGTCGGCCACGCGGTCGGATCGCTGCTTACGCTGTCGTTGCCGGTCAGTTCGCCGAGCCGAGCAGCGACATCCTGCATCGTCGTGCAGACCGGGCCCGGCCACTCGGATGCTGGAAAATAGACGCCGCGTGTGCCGCTGTAGTCGGTCATGTCTGGGGTGTAGAAGACGATTGGGCGCCCTGTGGCGAGAAAGTCGAAGAAGATCGACGAATAGTCGGTGACGAGTGCGGTTGTCACGCCGAGCACCTCGTTGGTCGGAATGTCGTTGGGAACCAGGATGCGCTTCAGCTGCGGCCTCGATCCGGCGAAGGCATGCACGATCTGATGCGTCTTCAGCAGCACAACGCTGCGCTCGCCGAGTTGCGCCTGCAGGTCGTCGACCGCTGCGACCAAGGCGTCGATGTCGTCTTCTGGGGAGGAGAACGAGTTACCCTTCCAAGTGGGCGCGTACAACACGAGGTCGCGTCCGCGTAACTCCAGACCGGCGTTCTCGAGCCGAGTGCGCATCGCAATGAATTTGTCGGGCGTCAGGCGTTGCCTGTCGATGCGCGGGTAGCCTTCCTCGATGATCGTGCCGCGATAGACGTTGTTGAGCTTGTATGCGGACTCGTACATCGTCTCGGTCATGAATGGGTTGGCCGAGAGCAGAAAGTCTGCGCTCACGAAGTTGCGCAGCGTGTTGGCCGCTTCGAGTGCGCCAGACGGCATGTCGTAGCCCATCTTCTTCAGCGGGGTGCCATGCCAGGTGTTGAGGTAAACCTGACCGTGTCGTTTTCCGAATTCGGGCGGGAACGTGGCGTTGTTCACCAGAAACTCGCTGGTGGCGAGCGCCCGAAAATAGTCGTTTGACCGGTAGCGAACGAAGTGCACGTTCGGATAACCCTTGAACTCGGCGATCGTGGCTCGATACAGCTTCAGGTCGCTGAGCACCCAGGTGTGGTCAAGGCCCGCGAACGCTGGGTCATCCAGCAGGTGCCTGAAGATGGCCTCTGGGTTGCACAGCATCCCATTGCCTGCGAACGATTCGTAGAGCACGGTGCCGATGCGAATCGGATGCGTGCGCCAGCGCGCGTGGCGGTCGAACATCACGGCTCGCGCTGCCCGCTTGCCCAGTCGGCGCAGACGCCTCAGGTTCCGTTTCACGGCCAGGGGGTTGGTCATCGCGCTCATTGCTGGCTCACCTGTTCGATATCCCTGCCCCGGCGTCGACGGCCTACGACCCGACGGCCTACGACCCGATTCCCGACGCGTCGATGGCCGACGGCTCGCGCGGCCGGCGCCGAGGTTGCCACCACGACGACGATGATCGCAACCGTGAGGATGAGTGCGACGAGCCCGGAGCCGACGGCGAGCCCGCCGCGTTGCTCAGACACTCCGAACCAGTCTGCGAACGATGCCCCGAGCGGCCTGGTGAGCACATATGCGGACCAGAACATCGCAACGGGAAGGATGCGCAGATAGCGGTAGAGCACGGCGGGGATTGCGATCGCAATGGCGAAGATGATGCCAGAGCCGAGGTAGCCGAGGCCGAAGGTGGTTGCCGTCAGGTCGCCGACGGCGGTTCCGAGCGCGAAGGTGACGAGCACCGTCAGCCAATAGAACACCTCGCGCCGACGCGTGACGATGCTATGGATCGAGATCGTGTGCTCTGTGCGGTGCCAGATCACGAACACCGCAGCGAGCGCCACGGCGCAGATCGCCGCGGATGCCAGATACGGTATTCCGAATCCCACATGTGCGACATCCGCCACCATCGTGCCGAAGACGCTGACCCCGACGATCGCAGCCCAGTACCGCGCTGTGCTGAACCGTCTCGAACTGAACTGCAGAACGATCGTGACCGCGAACAGCACGAAGCCGAGTGCGACCCCGGGGATCGGCCCGATCGTGTGCACGAGATAGTCGGATGTCGCTTCGCCCATCGCCGTGGACAGCACCTTGATCACCCAGAATGCGACCGTGACCGACGCCACTCTGCTGGCCAAGCCAGTGGCCAGCCCCGTGCAGGCGAGGCCGGGCGTGCTGGGCTCGGTTGAGAGGTGTTTCACGCTCGTCAGCTTCGCCTGGCGGCTCTAAGACTGCTCCAAGAAAGTGGCGCAGTGGGCCGCGCACGGGGCTGCACACAGCGCTTTCACGGCGTTCTCAAATGTGCAGTTTCGTGCGCTTCAGCTCAGCTCAGCTCGGATGCGTGCGCGCGACGATCTCTCGCATGTCGGCGGCGGCAGCAGTGCCGTCACCTCCATCGATGGCTCGTGCGACCGCGATGTGCAGGTGCAGATCGTGGTCATCCGGTGCGATCTGCGCCCTGTCAACGATCGCCCGCTCGCGCAGTGCTTCGTCGATCACCGCGCCGAGGCGCACGAACGTGGCGTTAGCGGATGCCGCGAGCACGTGGCGGTGGAAGTCCAGGTCTGCGTCGAGGAACTCATCCTGCCCGCCGTCGACTTCGCTGCGGCTCAATCGGTCGGCCGCTTCGAGAAGGGCTGCGGCCTGCACTGGGCTGCGCCGATCGGCGGCCAGCCGTGCGGCCTCCGGCTCCACGGCGAGCCGCAGTTCGAACAGCTCGCGCAACTGCAGGGCACGCGCATCCGACCGCAGTCTCCAGCGGATGACCTGCGGATCGAACACGTTCCAGTTGCGTTCTGGGAGCACGCGCACGCCGACCCGCTGGGTGGCCAGGAGCATCCCGAGCGAAACGAGCACGCGGGTGGCTTCGCGCACGATGCTGCGCGAGTTTCCCGTGCGTCGCTCGAGGTCCTCGATGGTCATGACGGCGCCCTCTGGCAGCGCGCCGCTGACGATGTCTGTGCCGAGGCGGTCGCGAACCCGGTGGAACGCGCCCGTGGGCACTCTGCCCGATTTCCGCGGGTCGGGCCCGTGCGCTGCGATGACCACCTCAGTGCTGCGCCATTGGGGTGATGACCAGTTCGTTGATGCGCACGTGTGCAGGGGAGTCGAGCACGAACTGCACGGCGCGCCCGATGTCATCCGGTGTCAGCATGACCGCGCGGGCATCCGTGTCTGGCACGTTCGGGCGCAGTGCGAGGAAATCGGAGTCGACGTCACCCGGGCACAGATTGCAAGCGCGAACGCCGTGCTCGGCCTCTTGATTGTTGAGGCTGTCGCACAGGGCGCTGAGTGCCGTCTTGCTCGCGCTGTATGCGACGCCGGCGTTCGGCGACGGGCGCCATCCGGCAAACGATGAGATGACGACGACGGTTCCCGCGTTCTGCCGCAGGTCTGGCAGTGCTTCGTCGATGACGGCCGCGACCGCGACGAGGTTGGTGTTCACGATGTCGCTGAAGTCACTCATGCGCTGGTCGCGCCAGGCGCGGCGCGGATTGTTCAGGCCGGCCGAAAGCACGAGACCGGTGACAGGTCCCCATTGTTCTGTGATGGCTGCGTGAGCGCCGGCAATC
>DATMTC010000199.1:0-5662 GCA_035565115.1 Microbacteriaceae bacterium
CCAGCTGTCGCCAACGGTGCGCCGTCGCATCCTCGACGCCGCGGAATACCTCCTTGTCGCTCCCCGTGTCGTCGAGGTCGTGCGCGATCTCGATCTGGGCGAGGTGGATGCGCGCATCCAGCCATTGACGCAACCGCAGCGCGACGTGGTCGCGGAACTGGCCGGCAGGTGGGGGCTCGGTGGTTCGGTTAATCGGGCGCTGCACGCGTTGGGCAACAAGACCGCGGTGGCCGACTGACGCGGTGCGCGGCTTCGAGCGCATCGCCGTTGCGCGAGGGCGCGTCGAGAGTGCAGTATGTGTCGTGCAGTTGGCGTTCCGCACGACAACTACTGCACTTTCGTCGATGACGGGGGAGCCGGGGAGCCGGGAGGCTCCCGCGCTATTTCAGCAGGCGCGACAGGACGCGGTCGGCAAGCGGCTTGCCGCCGGTCTGGCAGGTGGGGCAGTACTGCAGCGTTGAGTCGGCGAAGATCACCTGCCGGATGGTGTCCCCGCACACGGGACAATTCTGGCCGGTGCGACCATGCACCTGCAGGTTGGACTTCTTCTCGCGTTTCAGCTCCGTCGCATCGAGCCCGTCCGCCCGCGCAACGGCGGCGCGCAACGTTGACTGCATGGCATCGAACAGCCGGGTAATCTCGTCGGCGCTCATCGCCGCCGGTTTGAACGGCGACATCTTCGCCGCATGCAGAATTTCATCCGAGTATGCATTGCCGATTCCGGCGATCACCGATTGATTGCGCAGCACCCCCTTGATCTGAGCGCGGCCGGCGGCGGAGAGGATGTCTGCGAACTTTTGTTCCGTGAAATCACCGGCGAGCGGATCGGGGCCAAGTCGGGCAATGCCGGGCACGTCGTGCGGGTCGGACACGACATAGATCGCGAGGCTCTTCTTCGTTCCGGCCTCGGTGATGTCGAGGCCGGACCCACCGGCAAGGTCGCCATCGTCCGACGCGGCAAGAACCACTCGAGCGGCAAGCGGACCTCTGCCAGGACGGCCGGAGGGCGGTGGTGGCGGACCATCGCGCCAGCGAATCCACCCGGCCCGCGCCAGATGGACGATCAGATGCAACTCGCCTGCTGGCAACTCACCGACGGTGAAATCGAGGAACTTGCCGTGGCGAGCGACAGCAACGAACCGTCCGCGGGCCAGTGCGGAAACGGGCGGATCGAACGTCTTCAGCGACGCGAATGCGACGACATCGACGCGTTCGAGTGCGCGGCCGACCAGGCGGGCACCAAGGCCGGTCACGAGCGCGTGCACCTCAGGGAGCTCAGGCATGTCTCCAGTGTGACCCGATCGGACGACATTCGCGGGTCACACTCGATCTGCCGCAAAATTCCTGTGGCGAATCCCGCAGCACCGGTTGATAATCGACTCGAGGTCATCCGACCCGGATGACCGCTCAGCGCGGGAGGCCGGACGATGACAACGCGACTCAATCCATATCTGAACTTCAGAGACAACGCCAAAGAGGCGATGGCTTTCTATCACTCGATCTTCGGCGGCGAACTGACCAGCAGCACGTTCGCCGAGTTTCAAGCGAGCCAAGACCCAAACGACAACGACAAGATCATGCACTCGCAGCTTGTCACCGGTAGCGGGTTGGCCCTGATGGCGGCAGACGTTCCCAGCTCGATGGAGTACAGCGAGGGCAAAAACGGCACCATCTCACTCAGCGGAGACGACGACGCTGAGCTTCGCGGATATTGGGAGAAGCTCTCGGCTGACGGCTCGGTCGTCGTGCCACTCGAGAAGGCGCCGTGGGGCGACAGCTTCGGCTGGTGCACCGATAAGTTCGGTGTGGCTTGGATGGTGAACATCGCAGCCAATCCCGCCGAGAGCTGATCGCCCCGTCAGCTGAACGACCGTCAGCGCTCGATTGTCGTGACTCCCGCCGTGGCAAGCGCCACGCTGCTTGCGCCGTCGACCTCGAGGCTCTCGGGAAGAACCTCGTCACGGTCGATCGTGGTGGCAAGCGGAACCTCCTTGATGAACATCAGCAGAATCATCGCCACGATCACCAGAGGCACCATGTACAGGAACACCGGTGTCAGAGCGTCGTTGTATGACCCGACGATGATGTCGCGCACGGCACCGGGCAGGTGCTTGACGGAGTCCGGGGTGAGTGCGTTGCTCGAGCCAGCTGCGCTGGTCGCGGCTGCAGGCATCCGCTCGGCCAGCAGACTGGTCAAGCGCGCCGTGAACAGGCTGCCGACCACTGCGGAGCCGAGCGAAGCACCGATTTGACGGAAGTAGTTGTTCGAGGCGGTGGCCGTGCCGACCTGAGCGATCGGGAAGGTGTTCTGCACGATCAGCACCAGGATCTGCATGCAGAGACCCAGGCCGAGCCCCATCACAGCCAGATACAGGCAGATGATCCAGACAGCCATGCCGGCCGTCATTGTCGACAGCAGCAGTAGTCCGACGGCGACGATCGCCGTGCCGAGAATCGGTGCCCACTTGTACCTGCCGGTCTTGCTCACGATCTGACCCGATCCGATCGAGGTGATCAAAAGAGCGGCCATCATCGGGATCATCAAGAAACCGGCTTGCGTTGCGTTGGCACCTGTGACCATCTGCAGGTAGGTCGGCAGGTATGCAAGCGCACCGAACATCGCGATGCCGATCACGAGACCTGCGACGGTCGTCAGATTGAAGTTGAGCTTCTTGAACAGGTGCAGAGGCATGATCGGCTCCGGCACGCGGCGCTCGACCATGACGAACGCGACACCGGCGGCGATCGTGCCGACGATGAGCGAGACGATCAGCGGCGAGTTCCAGTCGTATGTCGTTCCACCCCAGGTGCTGACCAGCACAAGCCCGGTCGAGGTCAGAGCGAGCAGCGCCATGCCAACCGTGTCGAACTGCGCCTTGCGCTTCGCGGTCTTCGGCAGGCGAAGGAAGAAGGCGGCGGACCCGATCGCGAGGATGCCGAGCGGGATGTTCATCCACAGACCCCAGCGCCAGCCGATGCCATCGGTAAACCAGCCGCCAAGCAGCGGTCCGGCCACCGATGAGAGTGCGAAAACGCCACCCATGATTCCCATGTATTTGCCGCGCTCGCGAGCTGGCACCACATCGGCGATGATCGCCTGCGAGAGCACCATGAGCCCGCCGCCGCCGATGCCCTGAACGGCGCGGCCGATGATGAGCCAGGTCATGTCTCCTGCCCATCCGCCGATGATCGAGCCAAGGATGAACACGGAGATCGCTCCCATGAAGATGCCCTTGCGGCCGATGAGGTCACCGAGTTTGCCGTAGATCGGAAGCATGATCGTGGACGCAAGGATGTACACCGTGATCACCCAGAGCATCTCGTCGACACCGTGCAGCTCGCCCACAATGGTGGGAAGCGCAGTGGAGAAGATCGTCTGATCGAGCGACGCCAGGAGCATGGTGACCATCAGGCCGGCGAAAACGAGCAGGATGCTGCGTCGCGAGGTGGTGCTCGCCTGAATAGGCGGAGTTGGTGTTGATGTAGTCATCGAAGTCTCTCTATTACCTCTCGTATGAGCGCGACCGCTCGTTGTTCAACGTCCTCTGGTGCGATGAGATCCGGGGCCGCAGCCGACTCGTGGGCCGCACTTCGAACTGCGCTGCCACACAGCATCAAAAGCACCTCGGCGAGGCGGACTCGCTCTGCAGGATCATCGGATGCGAACGCCGGGTCGCTCAGCATAATCGTCTGTGCTGCCCCGGTCAGTTGCTTGCCCATGCGGAACATCTGCGCCATCTGGCGACCGAGCAGCTGCGGGTAGCGGTGCACGACCTCTTTGCGTGCCTTGTGCAGTTTGAAATTCTCGACCGACGGCGCCATCGCATGAAACAGCACCCGCACGATGCAGGCGACAACGTCGCTGCGATCCACACCATCCAAGATCTGCGGCAACGACTCGTCCGTGATCTCGACGTCGCGGATGCCGAGGATCGCGTCTTCTTTGCTGTCGAAGTAGTTGAAGAATGTGCGCGGTGAAACAAAAGCGCGCTCGCTGATGGCGTCGATGGTGGCACCGTCGAGGCCGTCGCTGATCACGAGATCAAGCGCCGCCTTCTCGAGCGTTGCACGTGTTTCGGCCCGCTTCTTTTCGCGTAGCCCTGAAGTTCCTGATTCCACTCAAATATTATTGCACATTGTGCAGAATTGCGCAAATGAAACATTGCCATCATGCAGAAGGCCGCGGCGTGCAGTGCGTGCATTGCCCTTATCGTTGGGCGAGGGCGAAGGGCAGCACGGCCTCAGCGCCGGCGTCACGGATGGTGGCACCGGCGACCGTGAGCGTCCATTTGCTGTCGGCCAGGTCGTCGATGAGCAGAACGGGGCCAGGATGCTCCGCGAGGGCGCCGCGCAACTGCTCCGGTACCGCGAATCGGTCCCATACGGATGCCAGCCGGTATGCGCTGTTACCGCCAGGGCCTGCCGTCGGACCACCCCCGGTCAGTTCGAGCGCGCCGAGATACGGAAGGCGACCGAGAGACGCCAGGCCACGAGCGAGCGAGTCGATCAACTGCGGGCGGCTTCTTGAGGGAAGCGAGACAACAGCGACCGGCCGTTCTTCCCAATCCCAGTCGCCGAGAACGCGTGCACAGGCGCGCAGCATCGCGTCGTCGATCGGCGAGTCTTCTGCATTCGCCGAAAAGCGCGCGCGCAACCGATTTCCCCAGCCAAGGTCGGTCAGCCGCGCCAGCGATCGACCTGTCGAAAGCGCACGGCCTGCGGGGATCTTGCCTGAAGCGGTGATACCGAGCGCCGACATGCCGCTTGGCCACAGTGCACGCGGCGCGAGTTCAACACCGACCTTCTCGAGCGCAGCGCTGGCTTTCGCCGTCGCATCCTCGGCAATCGATTCCGGATACCAGCTGCCTGCGCATCGATCACATCGCCCACAGGGTCTGGCGTCTGGATCGTCCAGGGCCCTCTGCAGGAATTCCATGCGGCATCCTGTCGTGTGCTCGTACTCGAGCATCGCCGCCGCCTCGGCAGTGCGCGCGGCCGCGATGCGTGCATACCGCTCTTCGTCGTAGTACCACGCGCGACCGGTTGCCTCCCAGCCACCGCGCACGCGCCGCACCGCGCCGTCGACGTCGAGCACCTTGAGCAGCAGTTCGAGCACGCTGCGCTTGAGATTCACGCGTGACTCGAGCGCGACGGTCGAGAGCGGACCGGATGCTGAGCCGAGGGCATCCAGCACCTGAGCAGCACGTTCACGGTTTGGCA
This sequence comes from Microbacteriaceae bacterium, assembly GCA_035565115.1. Taxonomy (GTDB): domain Bacteria; phylum Actinomycetota; class Actinomycetes; order Actinomycetales; family Microbacteriaceae; genus Rathayibacter_A. The sequence continues at coordinate 5,221 of DATMTC010000199.1, forward strand.
TCGACGCTGTCGCGAAGTACTCCCAGATCGCTGGATCCTCGTCGCCTGGAAGCAGCAGCACATCCGCGTGCTCGGTTGCGCGCCCTGCGCGGCCGACCTGCTGGTAGTACGCGACCGGCGACGACGGTGCACCAAGGTGCACGACGAAGCCGAGGTCTGGCTTGTCGAATCCCATGCCGAGGGCGCTCGTGGCCACGAGTGCCTTCACCCGGTTGGCTTTGAGCGCCGCCTCTGCCTCTTCTCGTTCCGCCGTCTCGGTTCGTCCCGTGTATGCGCGCACGTCGTAGCCGGCGTCGCGCAGCATGGCAGCGGTGTCTTCCGCCGCCGAGACCGTGAGCGTGTAGATGATGCCGCTGCCAGGCAGGTCATTCAGGTGTGAGATCAGCCAGCCGAGCCGTGCACCTTGCTCGCGCACGCGCAGCACGCCGAGCCGCAGCGATGA
>DATMTC010000200.1:0-1559 GCA_035565115.1 Microbacteriaceae bacterium
CGGTGCCACCTGTGCCAGTTCGGAGTGCACGGCCTCAACCGGATATGCGTAATAGCGGATTCCCATGGCAAGCGATTCTGGCACTTTCGGGCGCGCAGGCTCGCGAGTTATCCACAGGCGAACATGTGGTGACCGTCACGCGTCGGGATCCGCAAAATCGAGTTCCGGATGCTGACCTGCTTCTAGGGGAAAATACGCAAGAAACGTTGCGCCGTCGTTTTGTGCATCGAAACGCTCGATGCGAACATCCTTCGGCTCGAAGAACGTGTCACCGGCGCGCAGCACCGTCTCCGCGCCGCCGGCGATCTGGAAGATCACCGACCCTTCGATGATGCTGCCGACAACGGGCCCGTTGTGAACGTGGGCTCCCGCGGCGGTGTTCGCCTGAATTCGGATGCGCCTGACCTCGACGTGGTCGGTCACGACGGGCGTTTCGAGGTGTGCCGTCATCACCGTAGCGCGCGACACCGGCTCCTGTGATGCTGCCTCGATCGACATGCGATACTCGCTTTCGTTGTGGGAAGGTTTGTTCGGGAGGGCAGCCATTGCGGACCTCCGCGGAGGACCCATACGGTTGAACCGTGCCGGACCCTGTCTTCGCCAACCGCCGGCTAGCGGAAGTCTATGACCCGCTCGATCCGGATCGAAGCGACCTCGACGCGTACGCGGCCATAGTCGACGAGTTCGGCGTGCGGAGCGTTCTTGACGTCGGCTGCGGCACAGGCACCTTCGCGTGCATGCTCGCTCGTCGCGGCATCGAGGTTGTTGGAGTCGACCCTGCAGCGGCCTCGTTGGACGTCGCGCGAGAAAAGCCAGGAGCAGATCGTGTGCGCTGGATTCTCGGGGATGCGACGACACTTCCGAAAATCCAGGTGGACATCGCGTTCATGACCGGCAACGTCGCCCAGGTCTTCCTGACCGACGAGAGCTGGCTGGCGACACTCCACGGCATTCGGGAGGCCATAGCGCCGAACGGACGATTAGTCTTCGAAACCCGGGACCCCGCTCGCCAAGCATGGCAGGAGTGGACCAGGGAGAAGACGTTCGTGAGCGCGGATATTCCGGAGTTCGGCGTCGTCGAATCGTGGACTGAGGTGACCGAGGTTGCGCTGCCGTTCGTCACGTTTCGAAGCGAGACCACCTTCGCCTCCGACGGTGAGGTAATCGCTTCGCAGTCCACGCTGCGGTTCCGCGATCGCGACGAAGTGGCAGCGTCGCTCGAAGCATCCGGATTTCACATCGACGATGTACGTGACGCGCCCGACCGCCCCTGGCGTGAGTTCGTGTTCATCACGAGCGTGGTCGACTGATTGAGCGGTGCACGGCGCCGATAGGCTGCTGAACAGAACGAGAGGAGCATGCTAGTGGCAGCCACGCCTCCGCGCACGGGACTGCACGCCAGTTCGCCCGACGTTCGACAGTGGACGGGGATCGCGGCCGCGGCAGTTGCTGTGCTGCTCCTGGCCGAATTCTTGGTTCGTCAGATCATGATCGGGCCTCGACCCGAGCTCAGCGAGAAGACAGAGCTGGTTGAGTTCATGACGCGAACGGCACCCTGG
>DATMTC010000201.1:0-2176 GCA_035565115.1 Microbacteriaceae bacterium
TGCCGATAGCGGCACCCAGAAGCAGGCCTGGAACCGAGTGACGACGCAAGCCATCGGTGCATTCACCACGGCGACGACCAGCGCAGGCTGGGAAGGCGTCGATTCGACGTACATCGTCTGCGCGGACGACCAGAGCACCTCGGTTGGTCTGCAGCGGATGCACGCTGACCGTGCCACGCGTTCGGTCGAGGTGCAGACGGGCCACCATCCGTTCATCACGCGCCCGGATCTCGTCGCAGCACAGATCGAGGCGTTCCTGGTCGGCTGACGACTCAGTTCTGCGCTGCCCACTCACGCAACCGGCGCTCAGCCTCTTCCGGCCCGAGAGGACCGTTGTCCAGGCGAAGCTCGAGCAGAAACTTCATCGCCTGCCCAACCTGCGGCCCGGGCTTCAAGTCCAGGATGCGCATCACGTCTTGCCCATCGAGGTCTGGACGGACCGCGTTCAGCTGCTCCTCCTCGGCGAGCACCGCGATCCGCTCCTCGAGATCGTCATATGCGAAACCAAGCCTGTCAGCCTTGCGCCTATTGCGCGTTGTCACGTCGGCACGCGTGAGCATGTGCAGGCGTTCGAGCTGATCCCCAGCGTCTCGCACGTACCTGCGCACGGCCGAGTCCGTCCACGCTCCGTCTGTGTAGCCGAAGAATCGCAGGTGCAATTCGATCAGCCGTGAGACGGCGGCGATCGTGTCGTTGTCAAACCGAAGGGCACGCAGCCGCTTGCGTGCGAGCTTCGCACCGACCATATCGTGGTGGTAGAAGCTGACGGCTCCTCCCGGCTCAAGCCTGCGTGTTGCCGGCTTGCCGATGTCATGCAGAATCGCCGCCAACCGCAAAACCAGGTCTGGCTTGTCGCCCGGATGCCGCTGCCGCTCATATCCGATTGCCTGATCGAGCACGGTCAGACTGTGCTGATACACGTCTTTGTGGTGATGGTGTTCGTCGATCTCAAGCCGGAGCGCTGGAATCTCCGGCAGCACGATGTCGGCGAGCGCGGTGTCGACCAGAAGCTCGATGCCCGGTCGCGGCGTGGCGGAGAGCAACAGTTTCGACAGCTCATCTCGCACGCGCTCGGCGCTGATGATTGCGATGCGTTCGCGCATGCCACGCATCGCGTTCACTGTCTCCTCGCTCACCGTGAAGCCGAGCTGCGCCGCGAACCTGGCCGCGCGAAGCATCCGCAGCGGGTCGTCGCCGAACGATACCTCCGGGCTGATCGGAGTGCGCAGGACGCCTGCAAGCAGGTCTTCGACGCCGCCTGACGGATCGACGAGCACGATGTCCGGCAGCCGCAGTGCGAGCGCGTTCACCGTGAAATCGCGCCGCACGAGGTCGCCGTCAAGGGTGTCGCCGAACACGACATCCGGTTTGCGACTGGATGCGTCGTAGCTGTCTGAGCGATAGGTCGTGATCTCGACCGTGTGGTCGCCGATGCGGGCGCCGATGGTTCCGAACGCACGCCCGATGTCCCAGTGCGCGCTGGCCAGCGGCTTCACAACACGCAGGATGTCGTCTGGCCGCGCGTTTGTGGTGAAGTCCAGGTCGTTGACCGGCCTGTCGAGCAACGCGTCACGAACTGGACCGCCGACCAGGGCGAGCTGATACCCGGCCTCGGCGAATGCGTTCGCCAAGCGAGCGACCGGCTCGGAGGCTGCGATCTCTCGCAGGCGCGCAAGGGAATCGGCGACGCTGTGCATAGTGAGACAGTTTATCTGCGCGGCACGTAACGATAACGATCGGCCGAGCGAAGCATCCGTACGGCGGATGCGCACAGTGCAGCCCCCTAGAATTGCCGACATGGTGGCGGAGGTGGATCGGTGCGTCGACGCATGCGAGTAGCCTCTCCCCGCCGCAGTCTTGCGCGAAGAACCGAAGCGCGGCGCACGCGCCTGTTCACTGCTGTTGCGATCGCCGCGGCCGCCGTGCTGCTGCCAGGTTCTGTTTTGCTGTCGGGTTCTGGCGCAGCCGCGACTCAGCCTGTCTCGGCACCGGCGGTGGGCATCGCGGCACGGACTGCAGCAGACCAAGCACTTCCCAAGGTCGCGAGCAAGCAAAGCGCAGACGTGACGCTCTTTGCCGATGGGTCAGGCATCATCGCGCCTGGTCAGGATCTGTCGGTCACTGCCGTGATCACGAACACCGGGTCCGATGCTCTTGCGCCAGGCACGCTGCACCT
>DATMTC010000202.1:0-7143 GCA_035565115.1 Microbacteriaceae bacterium
ATCACCGTCGTGTTCATTCCGCAGTACTTTCGCGTCATTCGCGCGGAGGCCGTGCGGATCAAGGCGGAGGCGTATGTCGAGTCGGCGAAGGTGATCGGGGCATCCAGTCCGCGAATCATGTTCAGGCACGTGCTGCGCAACTCCACGCGGACGCTGCCACTGATCTTCACCCTGAACTGCTCGGAAGCGATCCTGACCCTTGCCGGCCTCGGCTTCCTCGGCTTCGGAATCGAACCGACTGCCGCGGCAGAATGGGGCTTCGATTTGAACAAGGCCATCTCCGATGTCACAAGCGGCATCTGGTGGACAGCGCTCTACCCCGGACTCGCCATCGTTCTCACGGTGCTCGGCATGACCTTGGTCGGCGAGAGCCTGAACGACCTCGCAGATCCTCGGCTGCGCGGCAGACGCGCTGTCGCTGAGACCGCCGGCGATGTCGGCGACGTCTCAGTTGTTCCAGGTGGAGCGCTCACGGCCGGCCCTGGTGGCCTTGACGGACTCGAAGACGGCGAGAGCTTCGACGAACATGGGATCGAGGTTCGCTCATGACCAGCGCGACAACTGACAAGGTCGTAGACATCCGCGATCTCGGTGTCTCGTTCGCAACGGATGCCGGCACCGTGCGCGCGGTGGACGGGGTCAGCCTGTCCGTTGGCAAGGGAGAAGTCCTCGCAATCGTCGGTGAGAGCGGCAGCGGCAAAACCGTGACAGCGAAGACGATTCTCGGCCTGTTGCCCGAGACTGCGCGCGCCTCAGGCACCGTCGTGCTGCGTGGGTCAGGCGACCCGCAGGGCGTCGACGTCGTGACGCTCGGGAAAAAAGGCCTGCGCGCCGTGCGCGGACGAGACGTGTCGATGGTCTTTCAAGAGCCGTCGGCCGCTCTGAACCCGGTCTATCCGGTTGGCTGGCAGATCGCGGAGGGCCTGCGCGCCCACGGCAAGTACAGCAAGAAGGCTGCACGGGCCAAGGCGATCGACATTCTGCGTCGGGTAGGCATCCCTGACCCCGAGACCCGAGTGAACTACTACCCGCACCAGTTCTCGGGTGGGCAGAAGCAGCGGGTGATCATCGCGATGGCGCTCGTTCTCGACCCGGGGCTGATCGTCGCTGACGAGCCGACAACGGCACTCGATGTGACAGTTCAGGCGGAGATTCTCGACCTGCTGCGTCGCTGCCGTGACGAATTCGGCGCATCGATCGTGTTGATCACGCACAACATGGGCGTCGTGGCCGACCTGGCCGATCGTGTCGTTGTCATGTATCAGGGCAAGGTCGTCGAAGAGGCATCGGCTGCCGAACTGTTCGCGCACCCGCAGAACGATTACACCAAGGCCCTGCTTGCAGCTGTTCCTCATGTCGGTCAAGGCAGGGCGAGCACACGCGAGCGGGCGACGGGGCGTGCGGCAGGGTGGGCTGACCAGACGCCGGTGGTGACAGCATCCGATTTGCGCATCCAGTATCCAGGCAGACTCGGCAGGCACGGCTTCGTCGCGGTGGACGGCGTGAGTTTTCAGATTCGTCAGGGCGAAGTGCTTGGACTCGTCGGCGAGAGTGGGTCTGGCAAGACCACGATCGGCCGCGCGATCGCCGGACTGACCCGGGTGACCGGCGGTTCGCTGAAAGTCTTAGGCAACGAGATGAATGGTGTGTCTGAACGGCGGTTCAGACGCGTTCGCGGGCAGATTGGGTTCGTCTTCCAAGACCCGGGGTCGAGCTTCAATCCGTTGCTCACGATCGCCGAGTGCGTCGCAGAGCCGCTCATTGTGCACGGTAGGGCCGGCGACGCGGCATCGGCACGCTCACGGGTCAACGACCTGCTCGAGGCCGTGCAGTTGCCGAGAGCATACGGCGACAGGTTTCCGCACGAACTCAGCGGTGGACAGCGGCAGCGGGCATCCCTCGCTCGCGCCTTGTCGCTCGAACCTGAGCTGCTGATCGCGGACGAACCGACATCGGCGCTCGACGTTTCGGTGCAGGCACGGGTGCTCGAGCTCTTCGCTGGACTGCAACGCGAGTTCGGGTTTGCGGCCCTGTTCATCAGCCACGACCTGGCCGTTGTCGACCTGCTGGCCGATCGCATCGCCGTGCTGTACAAAGGCAAACTTGTCGAAGAAGGCACGGGGGAGGACGTGCTCGGGGCGCCAAAGGATCCGTACACCCAACGGCTGCTTGCCTCGCTTCCCGTGCCAGATCCGATCGAGCAGGCCAAGCGTCGCGAGGTGTTGCACGCTCTAGCCGCGGACGGTGCGAAGGACCAATCGGCATGAATCAGGATGCGACGAACCAGGAATCGGGTGAGCAGGCACCACCGATCGTCGTAAGCGATCTGTCTGCCGAGTACCCGGCACACGGCGCGAGCGCATCGTGTGTTGCCCTGCACGGGGTTTCGCTGAAGGTGGATCGCGGGGAGATTCTGGGGATTCTTGGCCCGAGCGGGTCTGGAAAGAGCACGCTTGCGCGTATCGTCGCCGGGCGGGCCGTTCGTGACTCGTCAAGCAGCGTCGCCCCACGCATCACGGGAGGCGACGCAACGGTTCGCGGGTTCGCAATGCGCTCACTGCGCAAGCGTGACCGTGCCAGGTTGACGTTCCACGTCGGATATCTCGCCCAGGACGCCGCCGCGACCCTTCCGTCGTCTTTGACCGTTTCGGATGTGATCACCGCCCCGATCTTCGAACGAGACAAGCATTACAACCGACGTGCTGCCGGAACCCGTGCTGCGACCCTGCTCGATGCTGTACACCTGCCACTCGGATTGCTTGGCAAATACCCGTACGAGCTCAGCGGTGGGCAACGCCAGCGCGTTGCACTGGCGCGCACGCTGGTGCTCGGGCCATCCGTGCTGATCGCTGACGAACCGACGGCTGGCATCGATGTGACGGTGCGGGAGGCCGTCGTCGAGTTGCTCGGTGATCTGCGGCATCATCAGGACTTTGCAGCGCTCGTAGTCAGCCACGACCTGGCGGTGCTTCAACACGCCACGGCGCGGATCGCCGTGCTCGACAACGGGGCGCTTGTCGGCTACGGCGACATCGACGCGGTGCTCGCGCAACCGACCCACCCATACGTCGCCGGGCTTGCCGAAACCTATCGCGCGCAACACGAACGAGAGCGCAGCACATAGCGACTTGCCGAGGTGGCCGCCGATTTGGTCAACGCCCAACCTTTGGTAAAGTAGCTAAGCCCCACAAAGCATTCCTCGATAGCTCAATTGGCAGAGCAGCCGGCTGTTAACCGGCAGGTTCTTGGTTCGAGTCCAAGTCGGGGAGCGAAGGCCCGCCAGACTCCACTCTTGCGGGCCTTTCTTCTTTTTGCTGTACTCCGTTCGGAGTACCTGATCGCAGCCCGCGGGCGGATTCGCCGGCGATCGGCCGTGGTTAGCATTGGTTCCATGCCGACCGAAGACACGGGTGATGACACGCGTGGCTTCGGCGACGCCGAATGGCGCCATGGGGGCCCACCCTGGCAGGATCAGCGCTGGCAGGATCAGCGCTGGCACGGCGGATGGCGTGCACGTCGACGTCCGCCGCGCTGGCTTCCCGTGCTGATCAGCGCCGTCGTTCAGGTCATCTCCATTGCAGTCGCCGTGCATAGCGCACGACCGGTCGCGATCGTTGCAGCGCTTGTCGCGTTCGGCGCCAGCGGGCTGCTGTTGGTGTCATCGCGAGCACCAGGACCAGCCGTCGCGGTGATTGCCGCTCTCTGCACACCGGGCATCGCGTTGATCGGCGGGCCCCCGCTGGCCGCGGCGCCCCTCGTCTTCGCGGTGGTCATCGCAATCCATGCGGGAGAGCGGGTGTGGGTGTGGTCGTCGCTCGGCGGCATCGCCCTGATCGGCGGAATAGGCGGATACCTGCTCGTCGACTCGAGGTTCGCCAGCATGCGCGTTCTGATCGTCGTGATCGTGCTGTGCCTCGTCGTCGCTCTGGCGGAGGGCGCTCGCGCCCGACGGTCGCGCTACCGAGAGGCATCGCGCGCAGTGGCTGCACGGCGGCAGAGCGCAGCCGAGGCCGAACGCATGCGCATTGCTCGTGAACTGCACGATGTGCTCGCGCACTCGCTCTCGCAGATCAGCGTGCAAGCCGGGGTCGGACTTCACCTGTTCGACGCTGAGCCTGAGAAGGCACGAGAGGCGCTCGCATCAATCAAACAGGCAAGTGGTCGCGCACTCGACGAGGTGCGTGGGGTACTCGGGGTGCTGCGAGCGGACGGCGAACAACCTGCGCGAGCTCCTGAGCCCGATCTTGCCGCGATCCCAGACCTGATTCGAACCACCAGGGAGGCCGGGGTTGAGGTGACGGTGTCGGATGAACTGACCAGCGAGGTCCCATCATCGGTGCAGTTCGTCATCTACCGCGTGCTGCAGGAGGCGTTGACAAACGTGGTCAAACACTCAACGGCCAGAGTTGCGACCGTGCGGCTGTCGGACAGCGTGAACGTCTGGAGGGTGGAGGTCTCAGACCCCGGACCGAAAACAGGCGCGGCATCCGATCGGCCTGGCCGCGGACTAACCGGAATGCGCGAGCGTGTGCAACTGCTGGGTGGACACGTGGCAGCCGAATCGGCTGGAACAGGGTTCACCGTCATGGCAGAAGTGCCGCGTACGGTCGCGAGCACGGCACCAACCTCCAACGAACAGGCACCATCATGATTCGCGTGGTCCTGGCTGACGATCAACAGCTTGTTCGCGCCGGATTCCGTGCTCTTCTTGCAGCAGAACCCGACATCGACGTGGTGGGGGAGGCCGCGACAGGTACCGAGGCCGTTGCGCTGACGCGCCGCGAGCATCCTGACGTCGTGCTCATGGACATCCGCATGCCAGATGGCGATGGCCTGTGGGCAACCCAGCAAATCGTGGCGGATGCTGCATTGAGCGGCGTGCACGTGGTAATCGTGACCACGTTCGAGCTCGACGAATATGTGGCAGAGGCAATCAGGGCGGGCGCAAGCGGGTTTCTCGTCAAAGACACGGAGCCGGTCGAGCTGATCCGCTCTGTGCGGGTCGCAGCGGCCGGCGAAGCACTGTTGTCACCCGGAGTCACCAAGCGGCTGCTCGCCAAGATCGCAGGCGGCCTGAAGCCCAGTCAGGATGCTGCTGCACTCGCCGTGCTGACCGACAGAGAACGCGAAGTGCTCGCGCTGGTCGGACTCGGATTGACCAACACCGAGATCGGTGCGCGCCTGTTCATGAGCCCCCTGACGGCGAAAACGCACGTGTCGCGCATCCTCTCAAAACTCGACGCGCGTGATCGCGTGCACCTGGTCGTCATCGCTTATGAGACCGGGCTTGTGCAGCCTGGCTGGCAGTAGCGCGATTCGCGTCACGTGCTCCTTGGGGAGTATACGAAGTCGCTCCCGCAGGCGGATTCGCTCCCACCGGGTTACGGCAAAACTCGAAGTACGGTCGCACAACGCGACCGAGACTGAAGAGAAATGGACACATCATGCTCACCACACTGTCGACGGCGGCAGCAACGCACTGGGGCGGCCCGTGGATGGGAGGATTTCACTGGTTCTTCCTGCTGATCCCACTGTTCTGGATCGCCGTGATCGTGCTCCTGGCCGTGTTCATCGGGCGTCGCCGGCGCGCCGTCTGGAACGCGGGCGGGTACGGATTCGGATACGGCCACGGCCCGTGGCGCAGCGCGGCGAGATCGGCCGAGCAGACGCTGGCTGAACGGTTCGCTCAGGGAGACATCGACGAGGTCGAATACCGCGCAAGACTCGAAGTGCTCCGCGCGAACGACGCCCCGCCGCAAAGGTAACCGCGTCGGTCAGTCCTCCGGATGGTCGACACCCGGCAGCCAGCTGGCGCCGGGTGTTCCCCATCCGTTCTTGCGCACGATCTTCGCCGCGGCCTTGCCGTGCGGATGCGCAAGCCGATCGGCATAGAGGATGCCGTCAAGATGGTCGTATTCGTGCTGGAAGATGCGGGCGAGCCACCCGTCTGCGCGCACCTCGAACGGTGTCCCGTCCGCGTCGAAGGCCCGCAGAATCGCCGAATCGGAACGGCGCAGCGGAAAGCGTTCGCCTGGCAGTGACAAGCAGCCCTCGGACTCCTCATCCTCGTTCAGCTCGGCGATCGACGTCGGGCTGACCCACAGCACCGGATTCACGGCGACGCCGCGGTGCTCGTGCTCGTTCTCGTCGGTCCAGCTGTACACGAACAGGCGAAGAGGCACACCAACCTGCGGGGCGGCGAGGCCGACGCCCGGGGCAGCCGTCATCGTTTCGAACATGTCGGCGACGAGCGCCCGAATTTCATCATCGAATGCGGTGACCGGATGCGCCGGGCTGTGCAGGACAGGATCTCCGGTAATCCGGATGGGGAGGACGGCCATTCGTCAAGAATATCGGCACGATTGTCGGTAGTGTCGTTGCGTGGACTTGGCAGTGGGGACGGCAGATCTCAGCCTGGCGTTGGACCCCATCCAGTTCCTCGGTATTCCGTTCGCGCTCGTCGGCGCCGTGTTCCTGTCGTTCGGCGCGCAATTTCAGCACCGCGGCGTGAAGAAGGTCGACGCCCAAACCGAGCACGCGGCGCAATCCGGCATGAACCTTGGCCAGTTGCGGCTTCTGCTCGCGAGGCCGTCGTGGGTGACCGGCACGCTGCTGCTTGGGCTGGCGATCGTGTTCCAGCTGATCAGCCTCAAGTTCGCTCCGCTGATCGTCGTGCAGCCGCTCGGCGCGGTCGCGCTGGTCATCACAACGGTACTGAACGCACGAATCAGCAAGATTCGTCTCAACACCCAATCGATCGTCGCCGTGTGCCTGTGCGTTGGCGGCGTCGGGCTGTTCGTCACGGTTGCGGCGTTCAACGCGCGCGAACTTCCGGTGACCGATGGCGACCTCGTGACGATCCTGATTATTCTGGCGATCGTCCTTGTGCTGTTCGGTCTTGGGTTCGCATTCTTCCGCGAGCGCTTCAAAGCACTGGTCTATGTGATCGCCGCAGGAGTGCTCTACGGGTTCGTTGCCACGCTTGCGAAGGTCGTGATCGCACGCATCACACAGGGCGACTTCGATTGGCTCACGATTGTGTGCATCGTGGCGTTGATTGCAGCGGTCGCTCTTGGCGCCTATTTTGTGCAGAACGCGTATTCGTCTGGCCCGCCCGACATGGTGATCGCCGGTCTGACGGTG